>MGWJ01000163.1:0-13169 GCA_001800945.1 Flavobacteria bacterium RIFCSPLOWO2_12_FULL_31_7 | reverse complement strand
TTTTAAGCGTTTTTGGTAAAGATGAAATTAAATTAGCCAAAATGCATAGCGTTTTATTAGGAAGTCGATTAGATTATAACAACAATCATGGTTATATCTATACACCAAGAATGGCCTACAAATGGAAATTCACAGATTCAGATATTTTCAGAATTAATGCTGGAACAGGTTTTCGAGTGGTGAATTTATTTACAGAAGAACACGCAGCTTTAACAGGATCAAGAGATGTAGTGGTGACCGAGAATTTAAATCCAGAAAAATCGTTTAATGTGAATATAAATTATTTAAAAAAAGTACGATTTGAAAATGTTTCATCTTTAGGATTTGATGTTTCCGCTTGGTATACCCATTTTTCGAACCAAATCATTCCAGATTATGATACGAATCCAAACCAAATTATTTATAAAAATTTGAATGGTTTTTCAGAAACCAAAGGTATCAGTTTGAATGTTGATTACATGTCGAATTTCGGTTTAAAAACGATTTTAGGGGCGAGTATTTTAGAAAGCAAAAACACAAAAGACGGAATAACCTCTACACCTATATTAACCGAAAAATATAGCGCGAATTGGGCCATTACATACGAAATTTTAGAATGGAATTTATCTTTTGACTATACCGGAAATTTATACGGTCCGATGCGCTTACCTTTATTAAGCGACTTAGACCCAAGAAGAGCTACTTCACCTGTTTGGAGTATTCAAAACATACAAGCTACCTATAAATGGCATAATAAATTTGAAATTTACGGCGGAATTAAAAACCTTTTAAATTGGACACCCAACAAAAAGAATCCATTTTTAATTGCCCGACCTAATGATCCATTTGACCAAAATGTACAATATGATAGCACCGGAAATGTAATGGCAACACCTGAAAATCCGTATGCATTAACCTTTGATCCTTCTTATGTTTACGCCTCCAACCAAGGCATTAGAGGTTTCTTAGGTTTACGCTATTATTTGAAATAAAAAAGCCCGTTTCACAACAGGCTTTTCCACATTATAACTTTAAAAATTAATTAAAATGGATCTTATTTTCAAAATCTTTATAGGTTAAGAAACCTTTATTTTTGGTGTCAAAATCGAGTAAACTTAGCAGTTCAAACAATTCATAACGGTCAATTAAAATGATAAAATTTTTCTGTAACGTAGGAATTGGAATTTTCTTATTGTAAATGGAATTTTCATATTCTTTTTCCCAATAACCAATATCTACTTTTCGTAAAAAATCTTTAAACGTGTCTAATTCAATCTGATCTAAACTAAAATGTAAGTTATTAAAACTCAATTGGAATTTTTTGCAATTGTTCATATAAATTAAACTTCCATTTTTTGTTTCTTTAACTTTTGTGAAATTGCAACACATACCTAATTTATTTTGTGATATAACTTTCTATAATTTTAGCTACTTCTTCTTTGGAAGCCTCAGGTTTTAAAGCGAATAACTTCATATATAATGGCTGATTGTCTACTTTTTTCTCTAAAGTTAAATCTTTATTTTTCAAGAAAACCATTTCCCATTGGTCTCTCACTTTTTTCCAAACCAAATTGTTCTTTTTCCACCATTCTTGTGCTATTTTACATTTAGAATCGTCTACTTTTGTATACACATCATGCCCTTTTTCTTGTGCTAACAACACATCTTCTTGATTATTTTTTCTAATCAGTTTAGCATTATCTTGATCGTGAATCCAACCTGAATTTGTAATTTCTTGCACATTTGTTCTTTTCAAAACATTGTAATCATTACGAATCGTATGTTCTCTTCTTGGTAATGGCGCATCCGTTGTATTTTCCCAATAATGTCTTCCATCAGTGTGAATCCAAGTTGCAGATCCTTCATATCTTGGACTATCATCCACTTGATACACTTTTTGCGTCCATTGTCCTTTTACTTGTTTTGGGGATAATTGTTCGAAATTCCAACTAGTTTCTTTATTAAACATATAAAAATTAGTGTTTTCAAAAAGCCAATCTTGGCGCCAGTGCTTTACAATGGATTCTTCTGTTTTACCCGTAATTAATAAATGCTGTAACGAAATTTTATTCGATTGATCTTCAATTAATTCTACCCATTCTAAAGCAGTTTCCTGTTTTACTGGCGATTTTTTGTACAAACTATCTTTAGAATAACTAAAGGTTTCCGCAAAATTGAACTGCACTTCGTAACAACCACACATTGATTTGATGGCTTTTACATCTTCTTTCTTTTTAACATCCTGACTTTTTCCAGAAAAACCAACAAGCAATAATGCTGTTGAAAAAATAAATGACTTGATTTTCATACTGTTATGTTTTTAGATTAAATTTCTGACGCAAATATATTTATTTTTATTCATTCTAAATAAAAATAATACATATATTTGTTAAAATATTTTTATTAAGTCTAATTTAATATAATGAAAATAATCAAATTTATCCCGTTTTTACTGGTATTGAAATCCTTTTCACAAAATGAAAAAAAAGATACTATTGCTACAGCTTCCATTAAAGAAGTGGTAGTTACTGGACAATTTGCTCCACAATCGATAAAAAAATCAGTTTTTAATGTACGTGTAATTTCAGCCAAAGACATACAGAATTTAGCTGCAAATAATTTATCGGATGTCCTGAGTCAATATTTGAATATTACAATCCGACCAAATGGAACTAGCGGTCGTTCTACAGTTTCTTTATTTGGATTAGATGCGCAATATTTTAAGATTTTAGTCGACGGAGTGCCCTTAGTTAACGAGGCTGGTTTGGGAAATAATACCGATTTATCTCAAATCAATTTAAACGACATTGAACAAATAGAAATTGTAGAAGGTTCGATGGGTGTGACACATGGAGCCAATGCAGTAAGTGGCGTTTTGAACATCGTAACAAAAAAATCATCGCAAAATAAATGGGCAATTTCGGCAACAACTCAAGAAGAAACAGTAAAAAACGAATATTCACTTTTTGATGAAGGAAGACACATTCAAGCCTTAAAAGTTTCTCATTCCATAAATAACAATTGGTTTGTAAGTTTAGGGGCCAATAGAAATGATTTTCAAGGTTTTTTAGAGGATAAAAAAGGAAAGAACTACAAAGAAAACGACCAAATGCGTGGATTTAAATGGCTTCCGAAAGCACAACTTAACACTACCGCATTACTTTCGTATCGTAAAAATAATTTTCAGGCTTTTTACAAATTTGAATATTTAGATGAGAATATCGACTACTATAACAGTACCGTACAATCGGGTTATAATACGCAATTAGGCTCGTATCGTTATACTAGTGATAAAAGATATTTGGTGAACCGCTACTTTCACAACTTAAATTCAACTGGTAAAATTTTCTCGAAATTAAAGTATAACGTTTCTCTTTCTCATCAAAAACAAGAAAGAAATATGGAAGACTTCAGGTATTATTTCCAAACGAAAACGGAAGGAAATAATGTGATTATAAAAGACCAATCGATGGAAGTTTTGTATTCAACAGGAACTGTAAACAATTTATTTACAGATAAAAATGTGGATTTGCAATTGGGTTATGAAATCGTAAACAACAAAGGATTTTCCTTGGTCCAAGAAGCGAATAATACGGTGGTTCCGATTCGAAAAACTCTTGAAAATTATGATTTTTTTGTTTCATCTGAAATTAAAGCAACGGAAAAACTCTCAATTCGCCCTGGAATACGAGTTTCGGCACAATCGAAATTTAAAGACCAACACGCATCTTCTTTAGCTTTAAGATATTTGTTCGAAAAAGGAATCGAAATTCGAGGTTCTTATGGAAACTCCTTCCGAACACCTTCTTTTGAAGAATTATATTCGAAACAAATTTTCGACGGTCATTTTTTTGCTGGAAACGAAAACTTAATTCCAGAAACGAGCACGTCTTATGAAATGAGCTTTAAAAAAAATTCATTTTTAGCATCTGATTTACAAATCAACACCACTTTTTCAGGAAGTTTTTTAAATATAAAAAACCGAATTGATATGGCTTTGGTACGATTTAATACAGATACCGGAAATCCAGAATACGAATACATCAATATTAGCAAATACAAAATGTGGAATTTTTCAACCACAAATCAATTCAAAAAAGAAAACTGGACATTTAATATTGGAGCAGCCATAATTGGAATTTCTCAAAAAATAGAAAATCAGGTTTTTGCTTCTAATGAAAAATACTTGTATTCCTTCAATTTAAATAGTAGCGTTTCTTATGTTGTTCCGAAATGGAATACCACTTTTTCAACTTATTACAAATTCAACGGTAAATCGCAACAATTTGTAGAAGGTGCATCTGAATATGTTATTTCAACAGTAGATTCGAGCAATTGGCTAGATGCTTCCATTAGAAAAACGTTTTTCAAAGACAAATTCGAAACTACAATTGGCGCAAGAAACTTGTTAAACATTACAAGTATCAATCAATCTAGAACCAGCGAAGGAGCCGGACACGCCACATCATCACAAATTATGTTGGCTTATGGTCGCTCCTATTTTTTAAAACTCACGTATAACCTTAATTTTTAATATTTATATATGATGAACAAACCATTTTTATTTTTAAGTATTGCTTTGTTAACCTTAGCATCCTGCTCAAATGACGACGAAACTGCAACAGTAGCAGAAACTTCCACCTCAACAGGTGCAATTAAACAACCATTAGTTGGTGGCCCAAATCAACCTAATCAAGCATTTTTAGATTTAAGTACAGAAACAACAACAGCCGTAAATAGAGCTACTTGGGATTTCGGATTTTCTTCTGGTACTGACTTCAGAGTTACGATTAACGGTGCCATTAAAATGGCTGTAAAACAATTAGCAACAACCGACATGTCACTTGTACAAACTTCAGATGCAAATGTGGCAGTTGGCGCAGGAACCAATCCTTCAAGCAATGGCTATTGTGATAATCCAACTGGTGTTTTAGAAGGAGCTGGCGGCGGAATTGGAACAGCGATTGCAGAAGTTTCAGCAACAGATTCAGAAAACAAAGTATATTTAGTAAACTTAGGATATGCGGTTTCAACAACATCTCCAAGTGCTGGCTCTGTAAGTATTGATGGAGAAGCTAGAGGTTGGAAAAAAGTACGATTTTTAAGAAATGGAAATGGATACAAAATTCAATATGCCGATTTGGAATCTGTAACTTTTACAGAAAAAACAGTTACTAAAGATCCTGACTTTAATCTTACTTTTTTTAGTATGACTTCTGGAACTACAGTTGCTGTAGAACCACAAAAAACAAAATGGGATGTATGCTTTACAACATTTACAAACTATGTGAATTTTGGAACTGAAGTTACTTACGGATATTCAGATTTTATTACTACAAACATGAAAGGTGGTACAAAAGCCTATCAAGTTTTAACTTCTGAATTTACTTATGATATTTTTACAAAAACGAATATTGTGGAAGCCAATTTTACAACTTCAGTTACAGATCAAAGAATTATTGGTTCGAACTGGAGAAATGGTGGTGGACCCTCAACCTTACCAAGTGTTAAAACGGATCGTTTTTATGTGATAAAAGATGTAAATGGAAATTACTATAAGGTAAAATTCTTAGCCATGACTAACGATGCTGGTGTAAGAGGAAATCCAACCATTCAATATGCTATTTTAAACTAATTTACTTTTAGAAAAACATCAAAGTTTGGTATAAAACTTTGAATTTTGTTTGTGTTTGATTAAAGACTGCCATTTTTGAGCAGTCTTTAATTTTTTAATTCTTAACTTTACAAAATAATAAAATCAATTTTTGAAAAGTCGTTTTGCTTTTCAATGTGGAATCGAGTTAAATTCTCGAACTGTCGTGCAACTGTGATTTTCTTTTAGAAATAAGTCAGATACATATAATTGATTTTTGTTTACGCATCACGAAAGTGCATAAACTGGAATCTCTTCATTTCACTATAATGAAGAAACACTCTTTTTTATTCGCTTTTATAACTTTAAAACGAATAAAATATGTTTGACAAATACGACCAAGCTTGGGCAAAATATCAAAATAAATTAAGACTACTGCCTTTACCACTACTTTCATGGAGAATTTTCAACGATTCTACAATAGAAAGCATAACTTTTAATGCCCTTCAGAAAAACTGGGTTCACAAAGAAGATTATCACCTTCAGGTGGCCAATAAATATGTAATTATTACAGATATTAACCTTAAGATTCAATTCGCTACTAAAGAAATCTTCGAATTAACAGGCTATCATCCGACTGAAATTATTGGACAATCACCAAAAATATTTCAAGGAAATCTAACTTCGGAAATTACAAAAAATAAAATAAAAGAAGCTCTAGCCAAAAAACATCCGTTTAAAGAAGTCGTTTTAAACTATAAAAAAGACGGCACAATTTATAAGTGCGAAATAGAAGCGTATCCAAAATTTGACTCCAACAGCAACTTAATAAACTACATTGCATTCGAAAGAATCGCTTCCTAATTATAACTAACATGAAAACACAAGAAGAAAAAATCAAAGATTCTACTACAAGAGTTTTTAAAGCGGTATTTCCTAATACCACCAATCATTACGATACTTTATTTGGTGGAACAGCTATGCAATTTATGGACGAAGTAGCTTTTATTACCGCCACGCGTTATAGCCGACAAAAAATGGTGACTGTTAGCAGCGACCGGATTGATTTTAAAAGACCAATTCCGCACGGAACAATTATTGAATTGATTGGAAAAGTGACTTATTTAGGCACCACTAGCTTAAAAGTTAGAGTTGATATTTTTATTGAAGAAATGTACTCTGATTCCCGAGAAAAAGCCATTACAGGTGAATTTACATTTGTAGCGATAGACGAAAACAAAAAAGCCATCAAAGTAGAATAACCTTATTTTTTGGATTGTATCTCTTTTTCAGATTTTGCGCCCAATCTATTCCATCTATACATTGGGCCAAATTTTAATTTTAATAAAGAAATTTTATTGTAGTCAGACTTGGTTAAGCCATTTTCTTCAACAATGTTTTTTCTGGCGTCCAAAGCTTCATATAATAATTTAACTTCATCCCAATCCTCAATAGAATAGGTGTTTTTATTTTGTTTTGTAGTGGCCACAAAATTTTGATATACTTTAAGAATGTTGTCTTTGTTTACCCATTCAAATTTCATATCCTCGTCAATCTTTTTTCCAAATAAGGCGATTTGAATTTGTTTCTTCTTAGTTTCCTTTTTTTGTTTTTCAGCAAGAATTGAATTTTTATACTTATTGTACTGAATAGCACCTTTATCTAATGATGATTGAAGCGCTTTTTTATTAGAAACTTGTTGAACAGAATTTTCTGCTTTGGTTTTGGCTTTCTCTAAATCTATTTGAATACTTTCCCAATTAGCTATGGCTTCTGAAGTAGCTATTTTACTTATAGAATCTACATATTTCGTATAATCCTTCACATCACCTTCCGCTTTTTCATGCGCTTCGTTTTTACAACTGATAATACTAAAAGTGGAGAAAATAATTCCCAAAAACAATTTATTAATCCGGCTCATAATCTTATTCATTATAAATTTATTTACTATAATTATTTGAAACTATAAGCTGTTTTTTTTTAAAGCCAATTCTCAAATTTCTGATGCATTTTTGTCTTTCATCTGAAGTGAGGAAGTCAGAGAACAAGCATACTTTGAGCAAATATCTGACTTTTTAGTGAGATAACCAAAACTAGAAATTTAATGAAAAACAATTTGACACATCTAGTTAACAACCAATATTCAACAACAAGTATTTATCAAAAAAGTATGTTTTTTTAAGAAACAGGTAAATAAATTGTAAAAGTTGCACCAACATTTAGTTCTCCATCTGCAAAAATAAATCCTTTGTGATTTTCTACAATCTTCTTACAAATGGCTAAACCAATTCCGGTTCCACTAAATTTATCTTTATTATGAAGCCTGTTAAATAATAAAAATATTTTCTCAGCATACTGAACATCGAAACCGATTCCATTGTCATTGAAAATGATTTTATGGTATTTAGTTTTTTCATTTACTGGAATGGCTTCTTCCTTAGACGCATCAACTTCACTAACTTTTATAGTAATCACTGGTGCAATATCTTCTTTGCTGTATTTTAATGAATTGCTGATTAAGTTCGTAAAAAGTTGTTGCATTTGAAACGGGATAACATTCAAATTAGGCAACTTATCATTTAGGACAGAAGCCTTTTTTTCTTCCATAATTTGAATTAATTCTTGTTTAGAATTTTCCAATACTTCATTTAAATCTGTTTGTTCGAATATTTGTTCCGATTTATTTGCTCTTGAAAATTTCAATAAATCATCAATAAGCACACGCATTCTTTCGGAAGAATCTTGAATTTTCAGTAAATATTGTTGTCCATTTTCTGAAAGAGAATTTAAATCCTTATCAACCAATCTTGAAATAAAAGTTTGTATTTTTCGAAGTGGTTCTTGCAAATCATGACTCGCCACATAATTGAACGTTTGTAGTTCTTTATTTTTGGCTTCCAATTCTCTATTTCGTTGTTCAATAGCTTGATTGGTTAAAACTTCGTCCGTAACATCTGTTGTAGTACCAATTAATATTTTTTCACCCGATTTATTGGTCACAATTTTTCCATTTCCTCTTAAATATCTTAAATTTCCATCTGCGCGAATCACTCGATACATAAAAGGAACCAGTTTATCTCTAGTAATCATTTTAAGAATAATATCTTTAACATAAGATACATCTTCCGGATGAATGTATTTTAAAAACCCTTCCATAGAAGCTTCAAAAGAAAAAGGTTTCACGCCAAGTAATCGGTATTCATTTTCAGAAAACGTATACTTATTGGTTTCTAAGTTTAAAAACCAAGTTCCGAAATCGCCAATTTGTTCCGTCAAGCTATTAGATTCGTTATTCAGCGCCAACTGTTCGTTTTTTAGACGCATTTCTTCCAAATCTCTACTAATTTTCACAAAAGCTAATATTACAACCGCAATCGTACTAAATAAAGTAATGTAGATAATTATGGGTGTGGAGTCGGTTATGGTGTTGTTTTCTTTAGTTCTTTCAATTAATGCTTCTTTTTCATTCGCCAACATAGAATTAATAAAAACTTTTATTTTATCCATCAAAATTTTACCTTCTAACAAAGTTATTTTTAATTGATCATAAGTTAAAACTTTGTGAGGATAAATGCCTTTATCTATAATTCTGAATTTTTCATTCACTAAATCTTTTAATTTTTTTAAGAGCAGAATTTGTTTTGGATTGTCCTTGATAGTCGATTCAATACTCAATAAATTCTTAGAAATTTCAACCTTTAAATTCTCGATATTCTGAATTAGATTTTTATTATTAACCAATAAGTAATTTCTTCTTTCAATTTCTAAATCTTTAATGTTTGTATAAAGTTGCTCAATTTCAACAGTAGCTCTATAAGTATGTGTCACTGATTTTGACGACAAGGTTAGCTGTTCAACATGTCTGTATGTTAATGCCGTAACGAAAATCATGATAAAAATAGCTATAACAAACACCATCCTTAAAAAGATTGGCGATTTATGTATCGAAAAAACACTCATAATTACATTCTAAATAAAAAATTATCTTTGTTTAAACCCGAAGTATGGTATTGCCAATTAAGTGTAACCACATAAGAAAGTACTCTTTTTAGCTCGTTAAAATCACTCGGCTTTTTGATGTAAATATTGGCGCCTTTGATAAAAGTCTCTTCAATGTGCTCTTCAGAAGAAGACGTAGAATAAATTGCAATAATAATGTCGTTAAACCGTTTGTTTGCTTTAATTTCATCCAAACATTCAATTCCATTTTTCATTGGCATATTCAAATCTAAAAAAAGAACATGAGGCAAAATACTGTCTTCATTATTTAAATATTTCATCAACTCAACCCCGTCATTACAAGTTTGAACTTTTGTATTAATTTTCAGTTCTTCAAAAGCGTCTGAAAAAAACATTCTGTCGTCTTCATCGTCATCCGCAAGGATAATGTGTATATAATCTTTTTCCATATTGGAATTGTTTTACAAGTTATAAATTGCGTTCTCTTCGCGTGGCAATAATTCTCTGAAAAGCAGAAGGAGTAATCCCTGTTGTATTTTTAAATTGTTTACTTAAATGCGCCACACTAGAATAAGTAAGTTGATGCGCAATTTCAGTTAACGTTAATTTATCATTTAATAAAAGTTGTTTGGCTAATTCAATTTTCTGAATAATAACATAATTTTCAATAGAAGTATAAGTTACTTCCGAAAACAAATTGGAAAGATACACATAATTATAATTTAATTTTTCGGCCAAATAAACAGATGTTTTTATGTTCTGACCTTCTTCCGAATAAACCATATCATGAATAATATCTTTAATTTTTTGAACTAAAACCGTTTTCTGATTTTCAATAATTGTAATCCCGTATGCTTCAAATTCACTTCTTAACACTTCCATTTTGTCTTCTGGCACTTCCTCAAGAAACTCAATTTCTCCAAATCCTTGTATCGTAAACTTGTAACCGAAATCCAACAACTTGTCTTCCAGAAGTTTTTTGGTTAAAAGATTATAATCAAATTTTAAATATGCCCTCATAGCTATTATGTTTACTTGTAAATATATGAATTAATAGAAAAGTATCCTTTTTTAAAAGCAATTTTCCTGTTTTTAATTTTTTTGGAATTTATCAAATATCCTAATACAATTGACTTCAGATACAAATCTCGGAACTAGTCTACGATTTACAGTTACATGATTTAAAGAAATTGTTATACTTTTTTAATACATCCCAACTTACAGTCATAAAGCGCTTTTTTTTATGAGTCAAAATAGTTACTTTTGAGCACATGAATCACTATCATTACATTTTTACTGGAAACGGATTATCTGCTTTATTAACCCTTTTGGAAATGATTCAATCGGGTCAGTTTTCTGATAAAAAAATACTATTGATTGATTCCGATTCAAAAAACAAAAACGATAGAACTTGGTGTTTTTGGGATTCCGAGAAGTTGTTTGAGCAGATAATTTCTAAAAATTGGCCTCACGCTTGGTTTAAAAACGAAAACTTTACCAATCAATTAAATTTGCAACCGTACGAATATAAAATGATTCGAAGTGCTGATTTTTACCAATTGGTTTTCGATGAAATTACCAAACAACCCAACATAGAAATTTTCCAAGATGAAGTTACCGATTTTTCCGAATTAGGTAACCATTGTGTAGTGAAAACCAAAACTAAATCTTTTACTTGCAATCAGGTTTTCAATAGTATTTACAATCCAGAACTGGTAACATCACAAACTAAATTCCCATTGGTTCAACAACATTTTATAGGTTGGTTTATTAAAAGCAAGGAAGCTGTTTTTACTGAAAATTGTCCTACGTTCATGGATTTTTCAGTCGAACAAAAAGGGAATACGAGGTTTATGTATGTGTTACCCACTTCCTCGAGTGAAGCATTGATAGAATATACTTTATTTTCGAAAGATTTATTATCGAAACCAGAATACGAAACCGAAATTGAAAATTATATTCAGAAATTAGGTATTACGGAATATGAAATTGTAGAAAAAGAACAAGGTAATATTCCTATGACTTGTTTTCCATTTTGGAAAAACAACAGCAAAAACATTATCAATATAGGTTCGGCTGGTGGTTGGAGCAAAGCCAGTACGGGTTATACGTTTAAAAATTCGGTGAAAAAATCTAAAGATTTAGTACGATTTTTAAAAAAAGAAACCGACTTCACGAAGTTTCATAAAATCAATAAGTTTTGGTTTTACGATTTGTTATTAATTGACATTTTATATCGAACCAATCAACATGGGAGCGCTATTTTCTCCAGCATGTTTAAAACAGGAAAAGCGGGTTTAATTTTTAAATTTTTAGATGAAGAAACTTCTTTTTGGGAAGATTTACAAGTCATTTGGATGTGTCCGAAAGGTTTGTTTATTAAAGCGTTGTTGAAAAGGGTTTTTTAGAAGTAAGTTTTCCAATTCGATTAATTCGAAAATTCGTGGCTAAATTTTTAATCTTCCTCCAAATACTTCTTATTTACCAGTTTAATATTGGTGTAAAACTGATTCACATCCGTAAAAATTGCTCCTTTTTCATCAAAACGTTTGAACGTAAAATCGCGTAATTTTTCTTCGATACTTAACGATTTCAATACCATTTTATTTTTCACAATTTCAAAACTCATTGCCACTTTCTCTCTTTGATAAATCCAATTGGAAGTGAATTTATGATTTTTACCAATACTTTCTTCACTCGTGTAAAAAAACGGATAAGGCTCTTGTGTTTCGTAATTCAATTGCAATAAATTGTAATTCTTATCTACCACAAAACTACCTTTATAAAACCCATTTGATTCGAATGTGACTAATAATTCCTCATTATCCAACCATTCTCGTGTAAATACATACCCATTTGGATGAATAAAAAAGTCTAATTCGGCAGTAGTTAAATTTTTACGAATTGGGTAACCCGAAAGCCATCCAATTGGCGATTCTTCAGCAGAATAAGCTGCAAAAATTTCTTTAAAATTAGAAAACCAATTGTTTTTATTTTCTATTACATTTTTTTTCGAAAACGTATTATTGAAGTTGGTAATTTTTAAAATCTGTTCTTCGTTTCGATTAATAATAGTATCCGAATTTTTCAAATTCACTTGACGCAAATCGAAAACAAAACTGGTGGTATCTGTTTTTTTAAGCAATTGCTTGTTCAATCTTTTTAAAATGGTTGCCACTTTTGGTTTGCTTTTCACACTAACTACCTCAATTTCGGCATCTTTCAGCTCTTGAGCCCAACTGAACGTAGTAATACTTAAAAAAAATAAAATAATATATCGCATAACTTAACTAATTGATGCAAATATAAAATAGTATTTTCAGGATTTGTAGAAATTTATCAAACGATAACAAATCTTTATGATAAGTTTATATGTGTAAAGCTAAAAACTTTGTAAATTTGCACTTTATAAACGCTATTTAAATACAAAAATATGTATCCAGAAGAAATGGTAAAACCCATGCGTGCAGAATTATCTGAGGCTGGTTTTCAAGATTTATATTCAGCTGAAACAGTTGAACAAGCAATAAGTAAAGAAGGAACAACTTTAGTAGTTGTAAATTCGGTTTGTGGTTGTGCCGCAAGAAATGCGCGTCCAGGAGCAAAAATGAGTTTAGACAACGCAAAAAAACCAAAC
>MGWJ01000162.1:6294-9762 GCA_001800945.1 Flavobacteria bacterium RIFCSPLOWO2_12_FULL_31_7 | reverse complement strand
CTTTGAAAAAACAATATAAAGTTGTTTTTCAACAAGCAAAACAACAACAAATTTTTGCAAAAGGTCAATTAAAAAGCAATCAAATTCTAAAGAAATACAATTCAATTATAGTTACAGAAAGCGGAACCGTTATTAAAAAATTTAAAACTAACGGTGATTATGTAAAAAAAGGAGAAGTTATTGCTACAATTGCCAATCAACAAAAAGTAGAAGGTGTTTTAAATGTTGATGAAAATAGTATAGGTAAAGTTAAAATCGGGCAAACCGTATTTGTTAGATTAAACACGCACAAAAACAAAATTTTTAAAGGGAAAATATCTGAAATATTATCTGCTTTTGATGCGCAATCTCAATCCTTTATTTGTAAAATAGCTTTTGATAAACCTTTTACAAATTCACTTTACGGAACTCAATTAGAAGCTAATATTTTAATTGGTAAAAAGAAAAATGCCTTATTAATTCCTAGAAACTATGTTGGTTTTGGAAACAAAGTAAATGTAAAAGGGAAAAATGAAAATGTTATCATTACAACTGGTATAATTTCTACAGAATATGTAGAAGTTTTAGGAGGAATTGATAAAAACACCACTTTATTACCTCTAAAACCATAAAAATGAATATCAATTCTGCTATAGCAAAAACGTATATTTTTTCTAACAGAAAACAAACTTCTGTCGCAGCAGCTGGAGTGGTTTTAGGTATGTCAATATACATATTCATGAATAGTTTATTGGTAGGTTTTGATAAAACTTCCAACTCTTCCATTTTTAAATCAACTTCTCATATTAGAGTTTATAAAGATGATGAAATCAGTAAACCTTTAATTGAAAATTCGAAAGAAAAACCAATTATTATCAATCCAAAAATTGTTCCGGTTAACAACACCATTATCAACCCAAATTTAGTTATGGAATCCATATTAAAGCAAAAAGAGGTTACAGTTGTTACACCTCAAGTAAATTCTAGTGTTTTTTTTAATAATGGAAAATCACAAATTTCTGGAATTGCTATAGGAATAAAACCTGATGAAGCCAATTTAATGTTTGATATCAATTCATTTATGGTGGAAGGTAATTTCGAAATGCTAAAATCTAATCCAAATGGAATTGTAATTGGTAGTGGAATTTCACAAAAAATGAATTTAACTATAAATGATAATGTAAATCTAACTTCTTCCAAAGGAATTACACGGAATTTTAATATTGTCGGAATATTTAAAACTAACAATTCCATAACAGATAAAACAAAGTCCTATGTTAATTTAACGACAGCGCAACAGTTATTAAAAGAAGGCACAAATTATATTACGGAAATTAATGTAAATGTTTATAATCCAGAAGAAGCTGAATCAATTGCCAGAAAAATTGAAAATTTAACAGGTTATAAAGCAGAAGGTTGGAAGCAAGCTAATGAAACTTTTATGGCTGCGAATAAAATGCGTAAAATAGTTATAACATTTGTTTCCTTTACTATTTTATTAGTAGCAGGTTTCGGAATTTATAACATTTTAAACATGACCGTTTCTCAAAAAATAAATGATATTGCCATTTTAAAAGCAATGGGGTTTAAAGGAAAAGATGTGATTAGAATTTTTGTAACACAAGCAGTTTCTATAGGAATTATGGGTGTAATTGGCGGCATTATTTTAGCCATAATTTTAATTACAATTCTAAAAAACGTTTACGTTGGCGGAGATATTGGCTATTTTCCAATTGATTATGAATTTGAGAAATTTGTTCAAGGTGTGATAATCGGATTAATAATTACATTTTTCGCAGGATTTATTCCAGCTAAAAAAGCGGCAAATGTAGATCCAGTTGAAATTTTAAGAAAATAAAAATGACCATTTTAGAAACAAAAAATATTAATAAGTTTTTCCACGAACCAAATGAATTTCAAGTATTAAAAGATATTTCATTTGAGGTAAAAAAAGGAGAATTTTTATCCATGATTGGGAAATCGGGTAGTGGAAAATCAACTCTTTTGTATATACTTTCTACAATGGATACCGATTATAATGGTGAATTATTTATCGATAATAAATTAATGACAGGTTTATCCATCGACCAATTAGCAGAAGTTAGAAACGAAAAAATTGGTTTTGTTTTTCAATTTCATTATTTATTAGCTGAGTTTTCTTGCTTAAGAAATGTAATGATTCCAGCATTAAAATTAGGAAAATTATCGGAAAAGGAAATTGAACATCGTGCTTATCAAAAGCTGGAAATATTAGGTTTGCAAGATCAAGCTTTAAAACCAGCAAGTAAACTTTCTGGCGGACAACAACAACGTGTAGCCATTGCAAGAGCCTTAATAAATGATCCTTTGATCATTATGGGCGATGAACCTACAGGGAATTTAGATAGTAAAAATACAGATATTGTTTTCGATATTTTTCAAGAACTTACTTTAAGTTTTGGTCAAACCATTATTGCGGTGACACATGATGATGATTTCGCAAAAAAAAGCGACAGAATTATTGAAATGAAAGACGGTTTTATAATTTAACCTATAAAAAGGTCAAAAATTTAACTATACTTATTTAGCAAAAAAAATCTCCAAAGCATAAATAGAATACTTATATTTACATTATTAAATTAGAAAATTATCGAATAATGAGTTACTATAAAATCAAAGATTTAGAGAATTACTTTAAAATGTATAAGAAATCAGTACGTGAACCAAGAAAATTTTGGGATCGTATTGCGGATGAAAACTTTACTTGGTACCAAAAATGGGATAAAGTTTTTGATGTAGACATGCAAGAAGCTAATTTTAAATGGTTTTTAAATGCGAAAGTGAACATCACTAAAAATTGTATCGACAGACATTTAGCCAAACGTGGTGATAAAACTGCGATTATTTTTGAACCGAATGACCCTAAAGAAGAAGCATTACATATTTCGTACAACGAATTATATGTTAGAGTTTCCAAAATGGCTAACGTTTTACGTGAACAAGGTGTTAAAAAAGGAGATAGAGTTTGTATTTACTTACCCATGATTCCAGAATTAGCCGTAGCTGTTTTAGCTTGTGCAAGAATTGGTGCCATACATTCTGTAGTTTTTGCAGGTTTCTCAGCTTCAGCTGTTTCAGCAAGAATTAACGATTCGGAATGTAAAATGGTAATTACTTCTGATGGTGGTTTTAGAGGAAACAAATCGGTTGATTTAAAAGGAATTGTAGATGAGGCTTTGGAAAAATGTCCATGTGTAGAAACTGTTTTAGTAGCCAAAAGAACTAATACGGGAGTTACCATGAAAGAAGGTCGTGACATTTGGTTACAACCACTTTTAGATGCAGCAATTGGAAATAATGTTGCAGAAATAATGGATGCGGAAGATCCTTTGTTTATTTTATACACTTCTGGTTCTACAGGAAAACCAAAAGGAATGCTTCATACAACAGCAGGTTATATGGTTTATACTGCTTATACTTTCAAAAATGTTTTCAATTACGAAGAAAATG
>MGWJ01000162.1:0-6274 GCA_001800945.1 Flavobacteria bacterium RIFCSPLOWO2_12_FULL_31_7 | reverse complement strand
TTTGGTGTAAAGCTGATATAGGTTGGATTACCGGACATTCCTATATTTTATACGGACCACTTCTAAACGGTGCCACAACTGTAATTTTTGAAGGTGTGCCTTCTTATCCAGATTTTAGTCGTTTTTGGGAAGTAATCGAAAAACATAAAGTCAATCAATTTTATACGGCTCCAACTGCTATTCGTGCTTTAGCGAAAGAAAGTATTGATTATGTACAAAAATTCCCTTTAAGTTCATTAAAAGTTATAGGCTCTGTAGGAGAACCTATTAATGAAGAAGCTTGGCATTGGTATAATGACCATGTTGGTGGAAAACGTTGCCCGCTAGTTGATACTTGGTGGCAAACTGAAACTGGAGGAATTATGATTTCACCAATTCCTTTCGTAACGCCAACAAAACCAACTTATGCATCTTTACCGTTACCAGGAATTCAACCCGTTTTAATGGACGAATTGCGTAACGAAATTGAAGGCAATCAAGTTACAGGAAGTTTATGCATCAAATTCCCATGGCCATCAATGGCAAGAACTATTTGGGGTGATCACCAACGATATAAAGAAACGTACTTTACAGCTTTCCCAGGAAAATATTTCACTGGAGATGGAGCATTACGTGATGAAGTAGGATATTACCGAATTACAGGTCGTGTAGACGATGTTATTATTGTTTCCGGACATAATTTAGGAACGGCTCCAATTGAAGACTCTATCAACGAACATCCAGCTGTTGCAGAAAGTGCAATTGTAGGATTTCCTCACGATATTAAAGGAAATGCATTATATGGTTTCGTAATATTAAAAGAAACTGGAGAAAGTAGAGATAAAGAGAATTTATCTAAAGAAATTAACCAATTAATCTCAGATCAAGTAGGACCAATTGCGAAATTAGATAAAATTCAATTCGTTTCTGGGCTACCAAAAACACGCTCTGGTAAAATTATGAGACGTATTTTAAGAAAAATTGCAGAAGGTGATTTCTCAAATTTTGGAGATATTACAACTTTGTTAAATCCTGAAATTGTAGAAGAAATTAAAAACGGAAAAATATAATTATAAATTTCGTTACAATCATAAAAGAAAAGAGGTACAGTTTTTGTACCTCTTTTTTTATTAAAATTAAACAAATGAAAATCTATTTTATTTCTATCATACTTTTGTTTATTTCTTGCTCCAAAGAGAAAAATTCTGAACCCGAAAATGAAAAAAAAGTGGTTGGAATTCAACCCTATGAACAGTTTTCAGTTAATGAAGCTAAACTTATTTCATTCGTTATCGATAGTTTTTACAGGATGGAAACAAAGGTTTTACCAGCTAAACCTTTACCAAAATTAGCCTTTACAAAAATAAAATCTCCAAGATATAGAGCCGATAGTATTATCAAAACTCAAAACCAAAACATTCCAAAAGACGTATATTATGTTTTAGGATTAACGAATCAAGATATTTCTGTAACAAAAAATGATAAAACCGGTCAAATTTTAAAGCCAAAATGGAAGTATTGCGATTTTGGTGTAATGGGTTTAGCTTACAGGCCAGGAAAAAGCGCTATTGTTTCTAAATTCAGAATCAAAAGCAAAAACCATAAACAAGAAATGTTACGCTTGCGTAAGGTTGCGGTTCATGAGTTTGGTCATAATTTAGGATTGCCACATTGTTCTAATAAAAACTGTGTAATGACAAGCGCAGCAGAAAAATTAACAACAATTGATAATGAAAAATTAGCTTTATGCAAAAATTGCAAGAAAATAATTAATTATAATTGGTAAAATTGTAAGTAATTTTACATTTAGTAACACTTAAATAATTATTTTTGCAAATAGCTAAAGCCTAAAAAAACTATTTAATATGAATTTTACATCAGTAAAACAGACTCTTTTCGAATTACAACATTTATTAAATCAGATCTCTGAAGATGATTATTCAAAACCTATTGAATACTTAAGTAACGCTTCAATTGGTGAACATACTCGCCATATCATTGAGCTATTTCAATGTGCAATCAATTCTTATGAAGTAGGAGAATTAAATTATGACAACAGAAGTAGAAATCTTCTAATTCAAACGAATCCTTCTTTTGCTATTGAAAAAATTGATGAAATTTGTAATACCATTGAAAAAGAAAATAAAGATTTAATTCTAGAAAGTGTCTTTTTTGATGTGGTTTCTCGTATTAATACTAATTATTTTAGGGAAGTTATCTATAATTTAGAACACTGTATACATCACCAAGCACTAATTAAAGTTGCTGTTTTTCAGTTTGAATACTTAGTGGTGAATGAGAATTTTGGTGTGGCACCTTCAACAATTGTTTTCAGAAATCAATGTGCACAGTAAGTTTTGTTTATGCAAATGATTCATTTTTATTGACTTCTAATAGAGATGAAAAAATAACGCGACCTTCAGCAATTGAACCCAAAATTTATCAAACTGAGTCTAAAAAAATAATTTATCCAAAAGATGCCAAAGCTGGTGGAACTTGGTTTGTTGTAGACGAATTTGGTAACGCTATAATTCTCTTAAATGGCGGTAAAACCAAACATATTCCTAAGGAAAAATATCGTTTAAGTCGTGGTATAATTGTTTTGGAATTAATTAATTCTAATGCAATTGTATCTACTTGGAAAACTATTGATTTAAATGATATTGAGCCTTTTACTTTATTGGTTTTAGAAGGCCAACAGCCATATCAATTACAATGGAGTGGTGATGAAAAATTTACAGATAAATTAGAAATTAATCAAACTTATATTTGGTCGTCTTCTACTTTATATACACCTGATATTCAGCAACAACGTGCGGATTGGTTTGTGAAATATTTGAATGAAAAAAAAGAGATTTCAGCTGAAAAAATGAAATTCTTCCATAAAAATACAGCACCAAAAGATGATAAAAATGGTTTAATTATCAATCGCAACAATCTTTATAAAACGTTAAGTGTTACACAAGCTGTTATTTCTGGAAATTCTGTTTTTGTACATCATTCTGATTTAATTCAGGATAAAGACTATTCTATTACTTTTTAAATTTTAAAATTTGAAATTATTTATACATAAAGTCCTAAATTGGGAATATTGGCCGTTTGGTGTCGTTTATTTTCCAATATTTTTTCTTTGGGTTTATTATTCGATAAAGGCAAAAACAATTTTTTTCTTCAATGCTGCTAATCCAAAAATTAAAAATGGCGGATTTATTAATGAAAGTAAGATTGAAATTTACGATTTAATTCCACAACAATATTTTCCGAAAACGCAATTTATTAAAGCAAATACTAGTCTTGAAGCTGTTTTAAGCCGATTAGAAAATGAACAGCAAAGTTTTCCGTTAATTTTAAAACCAGATATGGGTTTAAGAGGAAATGCTGTAAAAAAGGTAACTAATTTCGAAGAATTAAAAGCATATCACACTAAAGCAGATTTTGATTATCTAATTCAAGATGTGATTCCTTATGAAAATGAAGTAGGAATTTTTTATGTAAAACTACCAAACGATGCAAAAGGAAGAATTACAGGAATTGTTTCTAAAGAATACTTAATTGTAGAAGGTGATGGAACAAGTACAATTGAGCAATTAATTAAGAAAACCCCAAGATTTGCTTTACAACTAAAAGCTTTAAAAAAAGAATATAAAAACAAATTACTTAAAGTTTTACTTGAAGGAGAAAAAGTCAATTTAGTTCCTTATGGAAATCATGCTAGAGGTGCGAAATTTGTAGATTCGAGCCATTTGATTTCAGAAAAATTAAATGATGTAATAGAAAATATTAGTTCAAATATTTCAGAATTTTATTTCGGAAGATTTGATATTATGTACAATACTTTTGAAGATTTAGAAAACGGAATAAACTTCTCAATTGTTGAATTAAATGGAAGTGGGAGTGAACCTACACATATTTACGATCCCAAACATTCCATCTTTTTTGCATGGAAAGAATTAGCCAAACATATTGGTTATATGTACAAAATTGGAAAACATAATCACGATAAAGGTTTCAGATTTTTAAATTACAAAGAAGGAATGAAAGAATATAAAGAACATAATGCATGTTTAAATAAAATTGTTTCCATCTAAATTATGCAAATTTTAAAAAATATTTTGGTTGGATTTATCATAAGTTTTATTGGGTCAATTCCATTAGGTTATCTTAATTTATTCGGTTATCAGATTTATACAACATCCAATTTTAATCAACTGAATTTTTATTTATTAGGTGTTTTGTTTGTAGAAGCAATTGTGATTTACACTACTTTAAGACTGTCTTCCAAAGTTGCCATGAATCCGAAATGGAAAAATTATATTTCTATTTTTTCGTTTGTTTTTCTTTTAGCAATCGCACTTTTAACTTATAATTCTACTTCTCAAGAAAATAATTCATTAGATAAATATAATTCTTATTTAAGTTACTCTGCGTTGATTTCTGGAATAATTCTTAGCGGTCTTAACTTTGCACAAATTCCTTTTTGGATGAGTTGGAATTTATATTTAACCAACGAAAAATACATTGTTGTTAAAGATAAAAAAGAAGTATTTTACGTTTTAGGAACCGTTATCGGAACCTATTTCGGAATGCTAACAATCATCTTTTCTATACAAGCTGCAAAAGATAAAGCATTTATTTCACCTAACTTTTTCTCTCAATATATTTGGGTTATTTTCTTTGTTTTAGCAATTTTTCAACTCTTTCAGATTGTTAAAAATCAAATAAAATCAAATAAATAATTTTTTATTTAGAATTTTAGAGGGTTATTAAGTGTAAATCCTTAATTTTGAGCCGTCTAAAAAAAAGCCGTAATAATAATGAGAGTTTTTATTTATAGTTCAAAAGCCATTGTAGCTCTTATTTTGTTACAGACTTTATATTTCAAGTTTTCAGGGAATACAGAATCCGTTTATATTTTTCAACAGTTAGGAATGGAACCTTATGGGAGAATTGGTTCAGGTGTTGTTGAACTAGCTGCATCTATCTTACTTTTTTTCGATAAAACGAAATTTTATGCTTCAATAACTGTTGTTGGAACTATGCTAGGCGCAATTATCGCTCATTTATTTGTACTGGGTATTGAAGTAATGAATGATGGTGGAACGTTATTTGTTTTAGCTTTGATTGCATTGATATTCAGTTTAATACTTTCTTTTTGTTTAAATCCAAATTTAAAAAAGATTTATAAATAATTTTTTGGAAGCTTATTTTATTCCTAACTTATCCTTCATTTTTAAGAACAATAAAGCTATGGAATAAGCATCATCTGCTACAGAATTTCTTTCGCTCATATTCATTTTTAACGATTTACTCATTTCTTCTAAAGAGTACTTTTTTTCATTAGTTTCCTTAATTTTATTGAACATCGCTTCAATATCAAAAGCTTCGTTTCTAATTTTACCTAATTTTAATCTACTCAGGGCTTCATTTAGCATTTCAATATCAAAATCTACTCGATGTCCAATTAAAATTGAGTTTCCTAAGTAATTCAGTAAGGTTTCAATAGCATTATTTTCAAATACTTTTTCAATTTTACTTATCGAAATAAATTCATTATCAATATCTAATTCAGAATGTCTTTTGTGAATGATAAAGATTTCAAAAGAATCTTTAATAATAATTCGGTTGTCAATAACTGAAGTAGCGGCAATGGACATAATTACATCTTTTTCAGTATCTAAACCTGATGTTTCCATACTAATAACCACATATTTTGTTGCCGGATTCTTAAAAGAATCGGTATATTTTTTCCAAAACTCAGGATATTCTTTATTAAAAAATTTTGATAGCATATGGTTTTATGAAAATCTGGTTAATTTGTATTTGTCTTTAATTAAATCAATAATATCGTCAATTTCCGTGACGGATTTTTTTAATTCTTCTTTATCAATTTTAGATAATTTGTTCGTATCAATAAATGCGCCATCATTATCATTCAAAATTCCTTCGTTTGTTATGAATTCTTGTAATTTGATATAATTTTCAGCAAAATCAAGATATTTTTCAGCATTTTTAGAGTCAGTTATGGCCATTTGTTTAAATCGTAAAAAAGTATTGTTTACTCCTTTTAAATTATGACTCAAAGCGAAAATTCGAGCAGCATCGATATAAAATTGTAACCCTTTTTGTTTTAAATTGAATTTATCTTTTTGAATTCCCGATTCCTCAACAGCAAACTTCTTGAAAAAGGTTAGTGGTGGTGGTAATTTTAAGAGTTGGTTTCCAATATAATCAAAAAATATTTTATTGTTAGCTAAGCTTTGATAAATAGCAATCTCTAAAGAATCTTTAATTTTAG
>MGWJ01000161.1 GCA_001800945.1 Flavobacteria bacterium RIFCSPLOWO2_12_FULL_31_7 | reverse complement strand
TTTGTAACTTTGTAAAAATAACTATTTATGTTTAATAAAGAAAAGTTTTTAGCACTTTGTAACGAATGGTCTAAAAACACCTTAATGGAAACGCTTGAAATTGAGTATATTGATGCTGGTGAAGATTTCTTAAAAGCGAAAATGCCAGTCAATTCAAGAGTGCATCAACCAATGGGTTTACTTCACGGTGGCGCTACAGTTGCTTTAGCAGAAAGTGTAGGAAGTGCCGCTTCATTAATGTTTATTAATCCAGAAAAACAAGAAGTTCGCGGTATTGAAATTAGTGCGAATCACTTGAGAAGTAAACGTGAAGGAACTGTGTATTGTACGGCTAAAATTATTCACAAAGGTGCAAGTATTCATTTGTGGGAAATTAGAATTGTTGATGAAAACGACAAGCTAATATCTTTATGTAAATTGTCAAATATGGTTTTATCTAGAAGAGAAAGATAATGAAACTAATAGATAAAGCACTTTCTTGTTTTCAAAATCAACTGCCTTTTGTTTTGTATGCCAAGCCAAATGAGGAAATTTTGCATGGTATTTTTCAAAACGATGTAGCTTTAAATATATTTGAAAATCAAAGTGGTTTTGTATTTGCTGGGTTTTATAAAGAAACAAATGTAGTTTTTCCAATTGCTGATTCTGTAATTTTTCAAGAAGAAATTAATTTTGAAATTGATAAAAATTCCATTCAATTCGAAAATAATTCGGAGGAAAATGCTAAGAGACTATTTGAAAATTTAGTTCGTAATGGCGTTTCAGAAATCAAAAATGGAACTTTTAAGAAAGTAGTTTTATCTAGAAAAATTGAGGTTTCTCAAGCAATTGACATTGTAAAATCGTATCAAAATCTATTAAAAAAATATCCAACTGCTTTCCGATATTTATGGTTTCATCCGAAAATAGGCATGTGGATGGGTGCCACTCCAGAGCAATTAGCAATGATTAAAAATCATACTTTTGAAACTGTTGCTTTAGCTGGAACTCAAGTCTATACTGAGAATGTAACTTGGCAAGAAAAAGAAATCGTAGAACAACAATTGGTAACCGATTACATCAAAAGTAGAACAGAAAATTTAGTGGATAGTTTGCAAATTTCAGAAGCTTACACACAAAAAGCGGGGAATATTGTCCATTTAAAATCAGATATTTCAGGGAAATTATTGCCAAATGTTTCTGAACTGGATTTGATAAATGCTTTACATCCAACATCTGCAATATGTGGCATGCCTTTGATAGAAGCGAGAAATTTTATTTTAGAAAGCGAAAATTATAACCGTAAATATTATGCAGGTTTCGTAGGCGAATTTCAAATGCAAGAACAAACTAATTTATTCGTAAATTTGAGATGCTGCGAAATTGAGAATACAAAAACCAATATTTACGTAGGTTGCGGAATCACAAAAGATAGCCAAGCTGATAAAGAATTTATAGAGACAGAAAATAAATCAAACACGATATTAAGTATTTTAGTGAAAAGTAATTAAAACTTTTCTAAACAAATCATAGCGACTTAGTGCCTTCGTGGCGAAACATTAATTTGAGACTTAAAAAAAATGAAACTAGACATATTAGCATTCGGTGCACATCCAGATGATGTAGAATTAGGTTGTTCAGGAACCATTGCCAAAGAAATTTCCTTAGGTAAAAAAGTTGGAATTATTGATTTAACTAGAGGTGAATTAGGAACGCGAGGAACTGCCGAAACCAGAGATGCCGAAGCAGCCGAAGCTTCAAGAATTTTAGGTGTTCATGTTCGAGAAAATCTGAATTTTAGAGATGGGTTTTTCCTGAATGATGAAGCACATCAATTAGAAATCATTAAAATGATTCGTAGATATCAACCAGAGATTGTGTTGTGTAATGCAATTAAAGATAGACATATCGATCACGGAAAAGGTAGTAAATTAGTTAGCGATGCTTGCTTTTTATCAGGATTATCAAAAATTGAAACCGAGTTAAATGGTGAAAAACAAATGCATTTCCGACCAAAATTAGTGTATCATTACATACAATGGCAAAATATTGAACCCGATTTTGTGGTGGATATTTCAGGTTTTATGGATGTTAAAATGGAATCGGTGAGAGCTTATAAAACCCAATTTTATGATCCAAATTCTAACGAACCTACTACACCAATTACCTCAAAAAACTTCTTAAATAGTGTTGAATATCGCGCAATGGACTTAGGAAGATTAGTAGGAGTGGAATATGCAGAAGGTTTTACGGTTGAAAGATATTTGACTATCAATAGTTTAAGTAATTTAATGTAAAATTTTTATTTTTTTCTTTGCAAGTATCAAGTTTAGTCTTATATTTGCACCCGTATTTATACATGGTGGATGTAGCTCAGCTGGTTAGAGCATCGGTTTGTGGTGCCGAGGGTCGCCGGTTCGAACCCGGTCTTCCACCCCAAAAAAGCCTTGCAGGGATGTGAGGCTTTTTTCTTTATTAAAAAAAATCGACCCGATAAAATCGGGTCGATTTTTTGTTTTTACTTCTTCCTTAAAATCAGTAAGCCTAAAATACTAACAACTAAAATAGATAATGCAGTTAGTACCGTAACAAAATCTCGAATTGGTTTTCCTGCCCATTCTAAATATAAAAATTTGTGAAGTAAAGCAAAAGTGTAACCTTCGGCTCTGTCGTAATTATTCACTTTGGCCGCAATTCTTGAAGTGTTCGTTTCCATGTAAAAGGTGTTGTTTTCTGGCGTGTTGTACGCAATTTTAATTACTGGAAGCCTTTTGTTTACAAAACCATATTCTTTTTTGTCAAAATCATTTAAAATTGCCACTTCTTTTTGATTACTTGTAGTTACTAAGTTTTTATCTATGAAATGATGTTCTTCATTTAATTTCTCCACTAAAAACTGTGCGTATTTTACATCTAAATCTTCTCTTTTGTTGGATGGATTTAAACTGTAATAACATACATTATAAGTTGGTTTTGGTTTGTCTTTTGCATCTTTTGAATCCAATTTATCCAACTTTTTAACTGCTGTTCTAACATAGGTTTTGTTTTCAAAATTAATTAATCCGAAATTGATTTCTTCGTTCCAGTCAATGTCTAATTTTTTTAGATTAAAAGCAATGTCTTTAGTTTCGAAACTTGGTTCATAAACTAAAGAAGGAATCATGTTAGGTTCCCATTTCTTAACAATATGAAACAAACCACTCCACACAAATGCTAACGTGAAAAATGAAAATAAAAGCCCTAATTTTCTATGATTTTTTCTGGTTTTTAATTCGCTTGTCGTTGCATTTATTTTTTTGAATTGCTTCCAAAATAAACCATATATCACCAAACCACTTATGGCACTACATAATATGATAAATAACGAAATACTTACTAAAATGATTCGAACATATTCATTAGAAATTTTCTCCAAAAATGAAAAATTATGAAACGTATCGAAACACCAAATGAAAGCTTTACGCGATTTTGGATTGAATGTCGCCAGTTTACTCGAAGTAGTTTCTACATAAATTTCCATATCGTCATTTCTATCAAATGTAACTTTATGAACGGGTAAATATCTATTAATGTATTTATACTGATTGTCAAATTCTGTTAAAACGATATTGCTTTTTATTTTACTTTCAGAATCATTCAAAAAATATCTAGATAACCATTCTGCATACAAATTATCACCATTTTTTAATGAAATTGCATTGGATGTATTAAAATATAGAATCTCATTTTTACTACTTTTAACTTGATAATATTCCTGATTTTCAAAACTAATTATTCGGAAGTTTTTAATAGATTTAATCTTGTTTTTTACTAATACTTCTTGTAAAGTATAGTTAATTTTAGTGGTGTCAATTTTCTGATTTTCTAAATATTCTTTCGCAATTTCTGGTTTGAAAAAATTGGACATCATCGGATGCATAATTCCAGATAAACTCCAAAAAAGGACAGGAACAATCGTGAAGAAAGCTAAATATTTATGGTATTTATAAATGTTTTGCTTGACTCTTTTCTTAAACTTTGAATCTTTTGTTCTCATACTTATTTCTTTAAATCAAAACTATATTGTATTCCAAACATAAAAGTTCTTGGCGCTGCGACCGTATATGTTGCTGGTGAATTGGCTGTGTTGGCTCGTGTTACATTATAAGCGTACAACTTATCTGTCGCATTTAAAATATTGGTAAAGACTTCAAAATTCTTCCAAGTATAACCTAATCTCGAATTTAAAATCGTGTAACCTTCATATTTCACCGTATTGATTTGATCTTGATAGAAACTCGAAACATACTGACATTCTAAAGCAATTCTGAAGTTTGGAAACCAATTTGGTTTATACGTAATTTCACTATTTCCTGACCATTTTGGCGCAGAAGGCATTTCAAAACCATCTAAGTTTTTAAGCGGATCGGAAGGTTTAGTTGAAACATCAAATTTCACAAATGTATGTTGCGAAGTTGTGCCGCCAATTCTGAATTGTACTTGTTTCGAATGGTAATAATTCAGAGAAAATTCCACACCTTTATGACGCGTTTGCCCAGCTGATTGGTAATCGAATGAATTATCCGCTTGACGAATGTTTAACAACTCATTTTGACCATTCAATAAATAAAAAGCATAATCAATGGTTAGTTGGTTTGGAATCAAATTTGCATAACCACCAATTTCATAATTTCTAAATAATGCTGGTTTTAAATTATAATAAAAATCGGCAGGAATTCCAGTATTTCCTCCAGTTCCAGGTTTTAATCTGAAAATTGATGTCACTCCAGGTGGCGTAAATCCTTCCGAATAATTTACATAATACCCTACGTTTTTATTGATAATAAAGTTCAATCCGCCTTTAAAAGTCGTTCGCTCATATTTCTGATTTCCATTGGTGTTATTCAAGTAATTAGTATAACTCAAATCCATAATATCATGACGCATTCCGAATGTCAAAATTAAATCGTGATTCAGTTTGGTTTTTGTTTGAATGTAAGTTGCAATATTTTTAACGTTCGAATCGTAATCAGCTAGTTTTACACCGTTTTCACCTAAATTTTCATAGGTATTCACGGTTTGTCCACCTGGATTTAAATTCGCTTTTAAATTAATTTGATTCGAGAAATAAGTAATCGGAGAATAATCGTATAAAACTCCTGCCACAGCTTCCGTTTTAAGGAAATTAATGTTTTGAATTTGCTGAATTAAAGCACCATAACTTTTGAAATTATTTGAGTTAATTTCTCCTTTTGCAGTAGTTTGACCCGTAGTCCAACGAATTCCGTATGACGGATTTTGACCTAATTTATTATCTCGAAAATAAGTTGTGATAGAAGTTTTAGAATTACTATTCCACTCTTTTTCAAAGGTTAATTTCGTTCTTAAAGCTCCCGATTTTCTGTAAGTAAAATCAGTTTGACTCGTGTAATTTCTATTCAGAAAAGTTGATTCATTCACACTTCCAAACATGTTGGAGTTGTAATTTCCATTGAAAATAGTTCCTATTAACTTGGTTTTGTTGTTGAAATTGTAAACTAATTTTGCATTGATATTTGCTTTTTTATAGTCGGAATACGCCATCCAAGAATCTTTCTGATCTGCAAATAAACCTGCAACGTGAATGCCTAATTTTCCGAAAGTTGTACTTCCAGAAGCGCTTACATTTTTATAACCGAATTGGTCCGCTTGAATACCAATTTTGAAACTTGGATGTAAACTCGGATTCACAGAAATCAAATTAATTGAACCGCCAATCGCATCTGGACCGTAAATTGAAGAAGTTGGCCCTTTTACCACTTCAATAGTTTGTAAATTGAACTGATTGATTTCCAACAAAGCATTGTGATTAAAAATTCCTAAAGGACGAATGGGTAAACCATCTTCCAAATACAAGAAATAAGAATTGGTGGTCATCGGTTGTCTGATTGCCATAGAATGCTGCTCGTTTCCTAAATTCACCATTATGGCTCCTGGTACTTTATTTACTAATTCGTACATAGAAGTCGCTTTCGTTTCTTCAATAATTTTCTTAGATAATTTATGAATAGCTACAGGCATTTCCGATTTTTTTGTAGCAGTTTTATTAGCTGTTACATAAACTTCTTCAATAGAAGTAATGCTGTCCTTACTCTTTGAGTTTTGAGCAATAACAAGGTTTCCTACTAAAAATAGTAAGAGAATATAAATGTTTTTCATGGGATTATTTGACCATAATCATTTTAAAAGATTATAGCACAAGATTATGTTTCAATAGTATTTGCTATTGAAAAGATTAAAATTTAAGTTCGATAAATTCGTTTGTAAAAACGGTTAGAAAATTAAATTTTAGCAAGCTGGTGGATGAAAAATATCGTGTGAAATTGTAGAGATTTCGTTCTCTTTATAGAATGAAAACGAAGGTTTGTTGTTTTTAATTTCAAAGAAAGAAAAAGTAAATTCTGGTTGAATAAAAACCAATTCTATTTTTTCTTTATAAGAGGTTGGAAGGTTGGAATCGTTCTCTGTTTCCGAAACTTTTTTCAATTCTTTTTTCAAATGGCAATGTCCGTTACAAGTATTTTCTTTTACTTCTTTTTTCTCACAAAGCATTTTTGCGATATATTCTTGATTCATTTTAAAGCTAATTACAATAGCCAAGTTACTAATTGCAGGCAAAAAGAGTAAAAAAGAAATGAATATGGAAACGGTTTTTCTCAGAATTGAAATTTTATGCAAATTTAGACAAACAATGAAAATTAATGAAGCTTTATAGAGAAAAAAATACTTATTTTTGTTTTCATCTTATTTTCAGAATTTTAAATGCCAAATTGGAATACTTACCTCAAAGAATATCAAAATTATTTGCGATTAGAACGCGGATTGTCTGCGAATACTATCGAAAATTATAGTTTTGATATTGAAAAGTTAGTAGGTTTTTTGTCTGAAAATCATTTAGATGTTTCTCCAATTAAAATTACTGAGGAACAAGTTCAACAATTTATTTATACCATTTCAACCCAAGTCAATGCTCGAAGTCAAAGTCGAATTATTTCTGGTTTGAAGAGCTTTTTCAATTATTTGATTTTTGAAGATTATAGAAAAGACACACCTTTAGAATTAATTGAAGTACCGAAAATAGGTAGAAAATTGCCAGATACACTTTCTACTCAAGAAATAGATTTGTTAATTAATGCGATAAATTTGAGTTCGCCAGAGGGAGAAAGAAATCGTGCGATGTTAGAAACCTTGTATAGCTGTGGTTTACGTGTTTCAGAATTGGTAACCTTGAAAATTTCCGATTTATTTTTCGATGAAGGATTTATCAAAATTACTGGAAAAGGGAACAAACAACGTTTTGTGCCGATTGGCTTATCCACACAGAAATTTATTTTGATATATAAAGAAGCCATTCGTTCACATCTACCCATTCAAAAAGGGCATGAAGATACGTTGTTTTTGAATCGAAGAGGAAAACAACTCACTCGTGCGATGATTTTTACAATTATTAAAGATTTGGCTGTAAAAATTGGTTTAAAAAAGACGATTTCTCCACACACATTCCGTCATTCATTTGCCACACATTTATTAGAAAATGGAGCTGATTTACGTTCAATCCAATTGATGTTAGGACACGAATCTATTACCACTACAGAAGTTTATATGCATTTGGATAGAAAATTCTTAGCCGATGTAATGGAAAGCTTTCATCCAAGAGCGAAATAAATTTAATAAACATATAAGTCATATAAGTTTATTTTTTTTAAGTTTTTCTATAGAAAGTCAAAGTTCATTTAAGCTTTTACTTTATTCACTATTTTAGCGCAACGTTTTTCCGCAATACAATTTATTTAAACACGTAGAGAAAACTTATATGGCTTATATGTTTAAATTTGACACAGTTTCTCCGCCGCCGCAATCAACGTTTCATCCGTTTTAGCGAAACAAAAACGTAACATATTTCTATCTGTATTGTCATTATAAAATACCGAAATCGGAATCGCAGCAACACCGTGTTTTTGGATTAATTCTCTAGCAAAATCTACATCATTTTGATTAGAAATACCTTTATAATTTACCACTTGAAAATACGTTCCATCACAAGGTAAAATCTCAAAACGACTCTCTTTAATTAAACTCTTAAATAAATTTCTTTTTCGTTCATACATATTTGAAATTTCTGTAAAATCAACCAAGTCTAAATATTGAGAAATAACATGTTGCGAAAAACTATTCACACTAAAAACCAAAAATTGATGTACTTTTTTCATTTCATACATTAGTTTTTCGGCTGCGATTAAATAACCCACTTTCCAACCTGTAACGTGCAATGATTTTCCAAAAGATGAGGCAATAATGGTTCTTTCTACTAATTTTGGACGTGTATGAAAAGAAATATGTGGTTGCGAAAACGTAATGTATTCGTATACTTCATCACTTAAAATGATAATCTCAGGATGTTTTTCTAAAATGGTTTCTAAATTTTCAAAATCTCGGTTGGTCCAAATCTTACCTGTTGGATTGTGTGGATTATTTACCACAATCATCTTCGTTTTTGTAGTAATTGCAACTTCAATTTTATTAAAATTTGGCGTATAATCTTCATTTAAAGAAACGCGTACTGGTTTTCCGCCTGCTACCAAAACCGAAGGTTCATAACTATCATAACTTGGATCTAAAATAATGACTTCATCACCTGAAGAAATAAACGTATTAATTACCGTAAAGATACCTTGCGTAGCACCAGCAGTAATCAATAATTCGGTAGTAGAATTTACTTTTCTAAAGTATTGTTTTTCAGTTTGTTTGGCGATTTTTTCCAACAAAGATGGTAAACCAGCCATCGGTGAATATTGATGAATATTTTCTCGAATGATATTCTCAGAAATCTGCAATAAACGCTCATCTTCAGGGAAATTTGGAAAGCCTTGCGATAAATTAATTGCTCCGTTTTCATTCGCTAATTGCGACATCACAGAAAAAATACTAGTTGGAATGTTAGGTAGTTTTGACATCAGACAAAAATATAAAAATATGTAAGCATTAATTTCTTCAAATTACTTTATTTTTGTGATTAAATTCTAAGATTTTGAAAATAATCATATTAACACCGATGGAAATTGAGCGAGAAAAAGTGCTAAACGCTTTAGCTCGAATTCCTAATTTGAATCATACTTATGAAGTAATTGTTTCTGGAATTGGTCGTGAAAGTACAGCCAAAACTATGATGAAAATTCCACCACACGATATTTGTGTGCTAATGGGTTTTGCGGCTGTAGTAGGAAAAGAAGCCATTTTGCCAACTAATTTACATTTAGGAAAACCTATCGAAATTACCAATGCTTCTTTGTATGGTTACGAAGGCGGTTTGTTTGAAAACGGTAAGCCTATCATCACAGAAGAAGCTAAGTTAAATTTACCTTGTTTGTCTTCTTTAACTTCAGATAAGTTTGTAAGAACAACCGATTTAGCTGAAAAAACAGTGGTAAATATGGAAGATTATACGTTTACATATTTAAAAA
>MGWJ01000160.1 GCA_001800945.1 Flavobacteria bacterium RIFCSPLOWO2_12_FULL_31_7 | reverse complement strand
AACTTCGGAACGTGAATATTTTGCGATAGTTTGGGGAAATATTGAAGAAGACGAAGGAACAATCGAAGGAAATATCGACCGTCATCCAATAAATAGAATGCAAATGCATGTGTTTCCAGAAGGCGAACAAGGAAAACCAGCGATTACACATTTTAAAGTTTTGGAACGATTTGGCTATGTGACTGTTGTTTCTTGTCAGTTAGAAACTGGTAGAACGCATCAAATTCGTGTTCATATGAAATATATTGGTCACACACTTTTTAATGATGAACGTTATGGTGGTGATAAAATTTTAAAAGGAACAACCTTTACAAAATACAAACAATTTATAGATAATTGCTTTAAAACTTTACCAAGACAAGCGCTTCATGCCAGAACTTTAGGTTTTGAACATCCTACAACTGGAGAATTTTTACGATTTACAAGTGAAATTCCACAAGAAATGACTTCTTGCATTGAGAAATGGAGAAATTATAGTAAAGCAGTTCAGTATGATGAAGAGAATTAGAAATAAAATTTTTAATATACAGAAACCCTCCAAGAGTTCCAAACTCTTGGAGGGTTTTCATTTTTACTCAACCTCAGGAAAATCTCTATAGGCATAATATTGCAATACTTCTTCAATGGCTAATTGTAGGGCTTTATTAATATGAACATAAACGTTTCCTAAACGAAAATCAATTTGAGATAATTTCATATAATAATCGGTAAAAATTGGAACCGATAAACCATTATTTATAGCATCATTCGTTTTATTGTAGTTGTCAGTTTGTTGTTCTTTAATGATAGAACAAGTGGCTAATCGCAATTGAGCAAATTTATCTCTAGTCGCGCCATAACCAAATAAGCGGCAAACTAAACCTCTGTATTTATACGTGTTACAACTTCCGCTATGTAAATCTGAATCTGAAATTGGATTGTAATTATAGCAAATAGGGTTGGAGTGGTGGTTTAATTTTTCTAGAATGTTTTCTGCTTCACCAATTTTAAATAAATGAAACGCCCAAGGTAAAAACTCTAACGGAGAAGCTTCCATAGTTGGATTGGTACAACATTTTCCGCAACCTGCATTGCAAAATAAATGAGTGGTTGCTGTAAAAGTTTTTAATTCGATTTCTAATTGACTGAATAATACTTCAATTTCTTCGACTTTAGTTACAATGGACATTAGTTATCTTTTTTTCAAATTTACGTTGAAAAATATAATTGGCGAAAATAATAATCTTTAAAAGCCACGAATTCTCGAATTTAAAAATTAAAACAAAAAAATCCCTAATTGAAACAACTAGGGATTTGGAATAAAATTTTAAAACTAAATTAATTCACTATGATTTTTTTAGTTAAACTTCCGTTTTCAGCAGAAATTTGTAAGAAATAAAAACCTTGTGGTAAATTGTTTAATTTGTATGAGTTTTGATTGAAAATTGGATTTTCAATATCTTTAATAATTTGCCCATTAATGTTTACTAATGATAATTTAATGATACTTTCTGTAGTGAAAATTTCCACTTCATTAGTATTTGTTGGGTTAGGGTAGATGCTTACGGCGCTATCAGCTAAGAAAGATTCTGTAGTTAATAAATCAACTGTTGCACATTGTGTTGACCAAATGTTACATACATATTCTGGATGATCAATAAAAGGATTTCTATTAGATTGATGAGCATATATAGCATTGTTTTGAGCAATTTCTTTTGCAGAAACTGGATCTTGTTTATGCCATTTGATTAAAATTAAAATAAAATCGTCTGAAAATACTTTATTGATAGAACCGTCAAACATATTTTTTGCTTGACAAGTTGCAGAATTTGCAGCACTATAAAAATCATCCATTAAATCTTCATAACGAGTGGCGAAATAAAAATAAGCACGAGCTACATCACCTTTAAAAGCATCTATAGGTTCAAATACTGTTCCAGAATAATTAGAATAAGCACCAACAGTGTTTGCACCACGTTTAGAACCATTAAGCGAGGTATAAGTTGCAGTTGAAACGATACCAAAACCAAGATTGTTTCTATCACCATTCACTTTTCCATCAGAAGGAAAAACGTGAAACGCATCATTTTTCATTGGGTCAATTGCAAAATTATCAAAATAAGATTGCGGAACTAAATGTTCTCTATTATAACAATCACCTTCACCTGCGTAAGAACCACATTGTTGTGAAGAAGAAGTGTAGTTATAGGGATCAGCTCCAGAAGCATTTTCAGAATATAAATCTAATAAAGAACCATCATTTTCATAATAATTATCTCTAAATGCAGATTGGGTGTAAAGTGTCCATAGAGCTGCATATCCTTGATCATTGTGTAAATGTTCAGAAGCGATTCCGTCATTAACATTATCAATAATCTTTTTAAGATTAGTTTTCAGCGTATAACCACTTCCTGTTGCTGTATTGTAATAATTAGCAGGAATTTGTCCAAAACTAAATTGAACAGCTAATATTAAAAGTAAATATTTTTTCATGATTTAGGGGTTTTATTTGTTTCTAGTTAGTAAAGCCATGTAAAATCCGTCATAACCAGATTCGTGTGCTAATACTTTTTTATCTTCTACAAAGGTAAAGTTTTTTCCTGTTTCAGTAGTCAAGAATTTCTTAATTTGTTCCTGATTTTCAGATGGTAAGACACTACAAGTTGCATAAACTAGTTTTCCACCTGGTTTTACAATTGGTGCATAACTTTCTAAAACTTCTGCCTGAACTTTACGAATATTATCAACAAATTCTGGTTTTAGTTTCCATTTGGCATCTGGATTTCTTTTTAAAACTCCTAATCCACTACAAGGCGCGTCGATAAGAACCCTATCGGCTTGACCGTGAAGTTTTTTAATGACTTTTGTTGTGTCAATTACACGGTATTCAATATTATGTATTCCGTTACGTTTCGCACGGATTTTTAATTGTTTTAATTTACTTTCATACAAATCCATGGCGATAATTTGCCCTTTATTTTGCATTAAGCAAGCCATGTGAAGTGTTTTTCCACCTGCACCTGCACAAGTATCAACAACTCGCATTCCTGGCTGAATGTCTAACATATGCGCTACCATTTGTGAAGAAGCATCTTGTACTTCAAACATTCCATTTTTAAAAGCATCTGTCATAAAAACATTAGCTCTTTCTTCTAATTCTAATGCTTCAGGATAATCTGGAAGTGTTTTGGTGTGAATATCTAATTTTAATAATTCTTGCTTTAAAGCTTCCTTATTTGTTCGGATGGTATTCGTACGTAAAATCACTTTAGCTGGTTCGTTTTGTGCCTTAATTTCTTTAGACCAAACCGCTTCTCCTAATTCTTTAACACCCATTTCATCCATCCAATCTGGAATAGATTCTTTAAATTTTCTGTCTTTTGATAATTCGTCAAATTTACCTTTGATTTTTCTAACTGGAGTTCCTTCAAAGTATTTCCAATCTGGTAAAGTATAACCTTTTAAAGTGGCCCAAACGGCAAACATTCTCCAAATACTATCTCTATCGAATGGTTCTCTTTTAACTTCTGCAATCTCAGCATATAAACGTTTCCAACGTACAATATCGTATATAGTTTCAGCTACGAATTTTCTATCGCTGCTTCCCCATCTTTTGTCTAATTTTAAGGCTCTTGCCACAACTTTATCTGCATATTCTCCTTCATTGAAGATGGCCATCAAAGCGTCTATTACTGCAAAACTAATGTTTCTGTGAAATCTCATGTATTTTAAAAATAAAAAATGCCTGCAAAGATAGTAATTTTATGCATGCAACAAGCGTTATTGTGTCAAATAATAATGATCAAAAAAAAGCCGACGTTGATGTCGGCTTTTCATTTATCTTCTTCCTCTTCCAGAACTTTCACCGTTTCCTCTTGGTTGTGAATTTCCTCTTGGAGCTTCCATTCTCGGTTGCGAGTTCCCTCTTGGAGCATCCATTCTTGGTTGAGAATTACCTCTTGGACTTGATTCAAATCTTGGGTTATTACTTCTAGATGGTTGTGATTCACCTCTAGGAGTTCCAATAGTTGAGTTTCCTCTTGGAGTAGAAACGACTCTCGGATTATCATTTTCTTTAGGAGTTCCAACATTAGAATTTCCTCTTGGATGGTATGTTCTAGGTTCCGATTCACTTCTAGGAGTTCCAACTGAAGTATTTCCTCTTGGTACTGATTCTGTTTTAGGCGAATCGTTTCCTCTTGGATTGTATGTTCTAGGTTGCGACTCATTTCTTGGTGTTCCAGTTGAAGCAATCGCATTTCCTCTTGGAGAATTTCCTCTAGGTTGTGATTCACTTCTCGGAGTGCCAACTGCTGCATTTCCTCTTGGTGTTCCTGTATTCGAATTTAAATTTCTAGTACCTGGAGTTCTGGTTTTAATTTCTCTATGACTATCCATTTCGTATCTGTTCGAATAACCACTATTTCTGTGAGCAAAAGATCGATTTGGGTGACGCATTTCGTAACCATTTCCTCTTCTTCCATAATAAGCATTGTAAGCAGAATGACATCTTCTGTACGAAACATAGTTATAGGAATGTCCGAAATTGATATGAATTGAAATGTTATTTCTGTATCTGAAAATTGGATATGGTGACCAATAGGTATAATATGTAGGATAATAGCCCCAATACCATGATGAACAATATGGACGATAGTGATTTACCCAAAACGTTGTGTAAATTACTGGCGTATGTACATAAATTGGTTCGTAAATATAGTTGCTTCCATACATGTAAACATCTCCAACAACTTGAATTTGTACTTTATTATTACTATCTTTTTCAATTTCCACTGTTGCAACGTCCTGAAAAACATCTTTTTCTAAAACAGCTTGTATTACTACAATATGAGCTCTTCCTTCAACAGATTCAACTACACGTAAATAATCAACTTGATTATCATTGTTTAAATCTAAATTAGAAATTTGTGTTTTGGGATCGTTTAATCTTCTTTCGAAATCTTCTAAATTGGAAGCATCTCCAAAAATAGAAGCCACAGCTTTTAAATCTAAATTATCACTAATATCACTGCTATTTGCAGTTACTGTAGTTTTATCTTGTGCAAATGTAGGTATGGCAAGTAGTAGCGAGCCTATAACCGAAGTAAATAATCTTGTTTTCATAATATTTAGTATTAAGTTACTATTCTTTCAAATGTAAATCCAATTATTGTGCCAAAGTTGATTTTATACCTTTTGATATTTTATAAATAATCGTACATTAGCTTAAAATAAAGAGTTTATGAGAATTTTAGTTTTGCTTTTTTCCTTTGTTTTACTATCCTGTAAAACAACTTATAAGGTTGTAGAAAGAAAAGATATTGTATTAGATTCGGTTTCGATTAGAGCTATTATGCCAATGAATGGAGGAGTTTGGTTTGGAGGAACAAATTCTAAAGCTGGATTTATCAGTTTTGATAATAATAAAGAATCTAAAATTGTAAAACTTCAAAAAGAAAATACCGATTTTAGAAGTATTGGTGCTGATGGATCAATTTATTTTTTAAATGCCGGAACTCCTGCAAATATGTATCAGATGAAATTGTTTAATGCTGATTACGTTTCAAGTTTAGTTTATACAGAAAAAGGTGATAAAGTTTTTTATGATAGTATGCACATTTCAGGTGAATTGGGAGCAATTGTTGGAGACCCAACTGAAAATTGTTTATCCATTTTAATTAGAAAGAAATTCAATGGTAATTGGCAAAAAATTCCATGTGATAGTTTGCCTAAAACTGTGGAAGGAGAGGCGGCTTTCGCAGCAAGTGATACCAATATTAAGATTATAGGTGATGCGATTTTTATTATTTCTGGTGGAAAGAAATCAAGATTATTTAAAAGTACTGACAAGGGGAAAACTTGGGAAGTTTTTGACACGCCAATAGTTCAAGGAGAAGCGATGACTGGGGCCTTTTCAATGGATTTTCATAATAAGAAAAGAGGAATTATTGTGGGTGGAAATTATGACAATCAAAAAGATAATTCAGCCAATAAAGCTATCACTAATGATGGAGGGAAAACATGGAAACTAGTTTCAGAAAACACATCCTTTGGATATGCTAGCTGTGTTCAGTATGCACCAATTAATAGTGGAAGAGTTATTTTTTGTTGTGGTCCAAGCGGGATTTTTTATTCTACAAATCGAGGTAAAAAATGGAAAAAAATTTTAAATGATTCGGATTTTTACACCATGCGTTTTTCTTCAAAAAATACATTAATCTTTGCTGGAAAAAACAAAGTGAGTAAAATTAAAATAAGCCATTAACTTATCGCTAATGGCTTAAATTGGGTTCAAAATAAAACTAACTTATAATCAGTTTTTATCGTCTTGGCGGAGGAGGATTTCCTCTACGATCTTTTAGTTTTTCTAATAATTTTCTATGAAATTCTTGTTCTAATTGTTCCAATTTTAAAACTTTATCTGCTGAAATAACTGGAATCAACTCGGCACGCATTTTCTTTTTTAAAGCCATTACTTCTGCTTCTTTTTCTTCTGCTTCTTCAATTTTTTTTAAAGCTTCTTCATCTGTTCCGTTTCTTCTTTGATGACGAAGTTTCATTTGTTCTTCTTTCAAGTCCATTATTTTGCCATCATACTTATTGTAAATCGGCCAAAATTTTTCAGCTTCGGCAGAAGTAAGAGCTAATTTTTGTGAAATAAAAGCAATTTTTAAAGATTTGATTCTTTCTTTTCTAGCATCATTTTCTTGACTATACCCGAATTGAACGGATATTAAAAAAAGGAATAAATATGTAATTATTTTTTTCATGATCAATTCAAATTATTAGTTTCATTAGTACTTGTTAAGTTGTTGTAAATCAGTTCGTTTTCTAATTCTGCTAAATCTTCATTATCTAACATTGAACCTACTTCATAAATATCTAATTCTTCTGAATGCATCTCTAAATAATTCATTTCAGCCAATTCATTTTTTCTAGTTTCTACAGTGTTATATAACATCGGTGAAACTATCGTTAGTAATAGAACGGCTGCAATACCACTGACTTTATAAAGCGCAGATTTCAGACTAATTACTTTCGTTTTAGAATGATTAATTTTACTTAATAGTTCCGCTTCGTTCTTCTCAAAATAGTTATCAGGCACAATAAAACCACTTGTTTCTGGAAGCAAGTTTGAACACACTTCACCATTTATTTTTTCGAAAATTCTATCAGATAGCGTATCGAAGTAATCCGTGGGAATGCTAAATCCATTTTTAATTTTATTATTTTCTAAATCTGTTTTCATATCTATTTGACCTTTTTTTTAATTAAAGGTTTAATTCGTTTTTAAATATTCTTCAATTTTCTTTACTGCGTGATGATAACTCGCCTTCAAAGCTCCAACCGATGTATCTAAAATTTCACTCATATTTTCATATTTAATTTCTTCAAAATATTTCATTTTAAATACAAGTTGTTGTTTTTTAGGTAAAATAGCAATCGCTTTTTGTAATTTTAACTGAATTTCATTACCTTCAAAATATACATCCGATTCTAAATTCAAAATCGCTTTTTGTTGGACTACTTCATCAGAAATCCCTTGTTTTTTTGCTCTTTGCTCAATAAAAGTTAGCGATTCGTTTGTCGCAATTCTATAAATCCACGAGTATAATTTGCTTTCGCCTTTAAAATTTTTAATATTTGAAAAAACTTTAATAAATGTATTTTGAAGCACATCATCCGCATCATCATGATTTAAAACAATATTTCTAATGTGAAAATACAAAGGTTTCTGATATTGTTGTACCAATTGCTTAAACGCAATATTCTGCGTTTTTGGATTAATTAAAGTTTCTATAAATAGTTTCTCTTCTTGCAAAATTACAACGGATTTTATTATTTGACTAAAGTTATATAAAAAGGTTTAATTACGAAGTTATTTTTTTAAATTCGCAGAAAATTTAAATCATGTTACAAACGGTTATTTTTGATATGGATGGTGTAATTGTGGATACAGAACCTGTACACCATTATGCTTATTTCGAGCATTTTAAAGAATTAAATATTGAAGTTTCAGCAGAGATGTTTGCTACTTTCACAGGAAATTCTACTAAAAATGTTTTTCAAAAAATTAAAGATAATTTCGGAATTACAACAGATACAGAAGTTTTAGTTCAGCGAAAAAGAACTATTTTTAATGAAGCCTTTGACACTAAGGAAGATTTGTTTTTATTGGAAGGAGTAGAAGATTTAATTAAAAAGTTACACCAAAAAGGAATTCAAATGGTTTTGGCTTCCTCTGCATCAAAGGTTACTATTGAAAGAATTTTTAACCGTTTTAATTTGCATCCCTATTTTTCTCATATTGTTTCGGGAGAAGATTTTCCACAATCAAAACCCAATCCAGCTATTTTTATTGAAGCAGTACGATTATCGAATACTCCAAAAGAAAACTGCATTATTATAGAAGATAGTACAAATGGAATTAAAGCTGCACATGCCTCTGGAGTGTTCTGTGTAGGATATAAAAGCGCTAATTCTAAAAAACAAGATTACACATTAGCCAATATCGTAATTGATCGATTTGAAGATTTGGATATTGAAAATGTTTTAGGATAATTTATCCAACGGCTTCTTTATAAACAAATAAACATTTTTCTCTAGCTTCTTTATGATCTACAATTGGATTTGGATAATATGAGGTTTCTAGCTCTGGTATCCATTTTTTAATGTATTTTAGTTCTTTGTCAAATTTTTTAATTTGTTCTGTAGGATTAAAAATTCTGAAATAAGGTGCTGCATCAACACCAGAACCTGCTGCCCACTGCCAATTTCCAACATTGCTAGCTTGTTCATAATCTAATAGTTTGGAAGCAAAATAGGTTTCGCCCCAGCGCCAATCTATTAAAAGATGTTTACATAAAAAACTAGCTACTACCATTCTCACACGGTTGTGCATGTGTCCGGTTGCATTTAATTCGCGCATACCTGCGTCAACCATAGGATAACCAGTTTTTCCATCACACCATTTTTTAAATAAGATTTCATTGTTTACCCATTTAATTTCATCGTATTTAGGCTTAAAACTCTGCGTTTTTGTATGTGGAAAATGCCATAAAATTTGCATGAAAAATTCTCTCCAAATTAACTCTTTTAAAAACGTTTCGTTTTTAAACTTAGCCGCATATTGAACTAATTTTCTAATACTTATCGTCCCGAATCGCAAATGAATCCCAATTAAAGAAGTTCCGTTTTTTAATGCTGGAAAGTTTCTTGTAGTTTCATATTCAGAAACTAATTTTTCAGAAATATTATATTCTGGTAATTCAATTGTTGTTTTCTCAAAACCAATTTCATTTAAAGATAAAAAAGGGTAGGAGTGTGAAATGATTTTATCTAATTTGGTTTCTGAAGTATAGTTAATTAAAGTGATTTCTTTTAATTTGGCTTTCCATTTATTAGAATAAGGCGTGTATACTACATATGGTAATCCATCGTCTTTTGTAATTTCAGATTTTTCAAAAATGACTTGATCTTTACAGGTTTTAAAATCAATTTTATGTTTTTTGAATACTTCATACAAAGCCAAATCTCTTTTTCGAGCGTAAGGTTCATAATCATGATTGGTATAAACGGAACTAATTGTATTTTCTGCAATTAACTTCTCATAAATATCTAAAGGTTTACCATAAAAAACAGCTAAAGATTTATTAATTTTAGCTAATTCGGAATTGATTTTTTCTAGTTGATTGTGGATGAAAGTAACTCGAGCATCATTTTTTTCTAAATGTTGCAAAATTGTTTCATCAAAAATAAAAATTGGTAAAACGGCTTCGTTTTCATTTAAAGCATGAAACAAAGCAGTATTATCTTCTAAACGTAAATCTCTTCTAAACCAAAAAACTGTCATTTTATTTAATTTCTCCAAAAAGTTCAATTAATTTTTTTCTTCTGTATTCAAATATCTCATTTAATTTTGGTTTAACAAGAATTGGATGCACTAATTGCCCTAAAATTCCCATTGGAACTTTATAATCCACAATATCTTCCATTTCTACACCACCTGGAATTTCTTTAATAAAATGTTTGTGATGCCATAATGCATAAGGTCCAAAACGTTGCTCATCAACAAAATATTCTCCATCAACAACATGAGTAATTTCTGTAACCCATTTTGTTTTTATTCCTAAAATGGGTGTTACTATATATTGAATGATTTGTCCAGCAAACATTGGTCTGTCCGCGCCATTTAATATATCAAAACTCATGTAATCTGGAGTTATTGTTTTTAAATTTTTAGGACTAGATAAAAACTCCCATGCTTTTTCTTTTGTAATGGGTAAGTTTTGTTTCGCATGTAAAGTGTATATTTTCATGTGTTCAATTATTTCTGGCAAATATACAATTGTTTAATGTTTTTTAATAAAAATTAAACAAAATAATTTATTTTATATTTTTATTAACTTTTTATAATCATTAATTGCATTAATTTAGCAAAAAAAAGATACCTATGAAAAGATTTATTGTTTTAAGTTTATTATTAATTTCTGGAATTTCTTCTGCACAAATAGCAATTCCTCAAGCGAGTCCGATTTCAAAAGTAGATCAAACCGTTGGTTTAACTCAGATTCATGTTGATTATCACAGACCAAGTGCCAAAGGAAGAGCAGTTTATGGAGAATTGGTTCCTTATGGGAAAAATTGGAGAACTGGCGCTAACGAAAATACAACAATTTCATTTTCACAAGATGTAATGATTGATGGTAAACCATTAGCTCAAGGAACTTACGCATTGTATACGACTCCAAAAGCAGATTCTTGGGATATTATTTTTTACAAAGAGACAGGAAATTGGGGTTTACCGGAAGAATGGAAAGAAGATAAAGTAGCTTTAAAAACTTCAGCAAAACCAGAAAGTTTAAACAGATTGGTAGAAACTTTTACAATTTCATTTAATAATGTGACTACAGAATCTACTAATTTAGAATTGTCTTGGGAAATGACTTTAGTTTCTATTAAGATTGATGTTCCTACTCAAAAAATAGTATTAAAAACTATTGAAGATACTATGAATGGACCTTCAGCAAATGAATATTATACTTGTGCTCAATATTATTATCAATCGAATACGGATTTAAATAAAGCTTTAACATGGATTAACCAAGGAATTGCCTTATCAAATGATAAAGTTCCATTTTGGTATAACAGATTAAAGTCTTTAATTCAATATAAATTAGGAGATAAAAAAGGAGCAATTGAAAGTGCTAAATTATCATTAGCTGGAGCAACAGCTGAAAAAAATGAAGATTATATCAGACAAAATAAAGAAAGTATTGAATTGTGGTCTAAAAAATAATTCGTAACTTTATATTATAAAATAGCTGTCTAAATATTTATTGAAAACTAATGGTCAAAGATTCTGGATTTACTTCAGAATAGACAGTTTTCGGAATTTTTTAGACAGCTTATTTTATTTTCAAATTTTTATATTGTTTTTAAACTTTCGATAAAAATATCAATTTCTTCTTTTGTATTGTAATGACTAAACGAAATTCTTAAAGAAGGTTTTTTTGTGTTTTCTTCCGATAAAAATGCGGCTAAAACATGTGAAGGCTTTACACTTCCGCTCTGACAAGCACTTCCTCTAGAAACCGCAATACCTTTCATATCTAAATTAAATAAAATCATCGCGGTTTTTTCTTCCGAAAAAGGCAACAATACATTTAGAATATTGTAAAATGCATTTTCACCGTTTATAATAATTCCTTCAAAATTGGCTTGTAGTTGCGAAATACAATAGTTTTTTAAATCTGAAATATAGGCAGTTTCTTCTATTAAATGCTCATGTGCTAAATCGAAAGCCTTAGCCATTCCGGCAATTTGATGAACAGCTTCTGTTCCTGCACGTAAACCTTTCTCTTGTTCTCCACCAAAAAGCATGGGTTGCATGATTCTATTTTTTCTTATAAAAACAAAACCAATTCCTTTCGGACCATGAAATTTATGTGCACTAGCCACTAAAAAATCAAATTGTTGTTCTTGTAAATCTATCTTTACTTTTCCAATTGATTGCACTGTATCACAATGAAAAATCGCCTGATATTTTTGGCAAATTCCTGTTACTCTATTTAAATCTAAAACAGTTCCAATTTCATTATTTACGTGCATTAACGTCACTAAAGTTGGAATTTCATCACTCAATTTTCTTTCAAAATCAAATAAATCTAAATTTCCATTCGGTAATACATTAATATATTCAACTTCAATTCCGAACTCTTTTTGCAAATTTAAAACGGTATATAAAGTCGCATGATGTTCGATTTCGCTTGTAATAATCTTTTTAATCCCATTATTTTTAACCATTTCACGTAAAACCCAATTGGTTCCTTCCGTAGCATTTGCGGTAAAAATAATTTCTTGAGCCGAACAATTTAAATGTTTCGCAATAGTTTTTCTGGAAGTTTCTAAAATTGATTTTGCACTTCTTCCAAAACTGTGAGTAGAAGAAGGATTTCCGAAATCGTGTTGTAAAACATCAACCATAGTATGAATTACTTCAGGGCGTAAAGGTGTAGTTGCGGCGTTATCTAAATATATGTTTTTCATGATATTAAGTCGCTAATTATGCCACGAAGACACAAAGTCGCTAAGTTTTTTTAATGTTTATGTTATGTTTTACAAAATGTAAACTTGTCAGTAAAATTATCTTAAATTTCACCAAGTCACTTTGTCTCTAATTCTGAATTTAATTTTGTTTGATGTAAATTTCCATGGCTCCTAATCCATATTTTCCATAGCTAGCTTCCTGAATTACAATGTTTTCGTAGCGTTTTAATAAATATTCTAATTCACTTTTTAAAACACCATCACCAACACCATGAATTAAAATTACGCGATTATAACGTTTAGAAATTGCAAAGTCCATGGCACGCTTGGCTTCTTCTAATTGAATGTTTAATTTATCGAAGTTTGTTAAATTTTGATTCCTTCCAGTAATAATTTTTTCTAAATGTAAGTCCACTTCAAAAACCATTGGGTCTTTTTTGCTCAATTTAGTTAAAACTGAACCAGGTTTTTTTGGAATTTCTTTTTCTGCTAAAACTTTAGAAATATTAGCTCCAAATTCAATTTTTGGTGCATCTGAAGTAATTAAGATTAGTTCTTTTATGTAATAAACTAATTCAAAACCATCAGTTGTTTCTACAATTACTCTGTTATCTGACTCATAACCAACTACTTTTCCTTCTAAATTATCATCTAGTACTTGTACAACATCACCTATATTCATTCTCTTTTGAATTAAAATCTGCCTCAAAAATAAATAATTCAAATTTAATTTGGTAATTTAAATACAACTATATAAATTTGTCTCCATGAAAAATAGAATTCAAAATACTTGGTGGTGGAATAACTTGCAACTTACGTCGTGAGCAAATCCTCTATTGTATTAAAATAATATATACTAAAAGGCTTGTCAATCACGACAAGCCTTTTTTTATTTTCAAAACCGAACAAAAACAAAATGAAAACATATAATTTACATACCAAATCAAAAAAACTTTTGGCGGATACATTTACGCCAGTGAGTGTATACTTAAAAATTAGAGATAAATTCCCAAATAGTTTATTACTTGAAAGTTCTGATTATCATGCCAATGATAATAGTTTCTCTTTTATTTGTTTCAATCCGATTGCGAATTTTAAGGTAGAAAACAATAGTATTATTACAGAATATCCTGATCATTCCATTCAGAAAACTGAAATTCAGAATAAAAATGTTATGGAAGAATTATTGCAATTTTCTGAGCAATTTAAAACGGATTCAGAATCGTATAAGTTCATCAATAACGGACTTTTTGGTTATATTTCTTACGATGCAATTCAATATTTCGAAAAAATAAACATCAGTAAAAAATCTGTTGAAAATGAAATTCCAGTTATTCAATATGCTGTTTATCAAAACATAATTGCAATAAATCATTTCAATAACGAAGCTTATATTTTTTGTCATTCGTATGCTAAGGAAAATAATATTGCTGAAATCGAACAAATTTTACAAAATAAAAGTTTTGCTTCTTTCAATTTCAAAAAGGAAAATGAAGTGATTTCCAATTTAACAGATGAAGAATTTAAAGCCAATGTCGCTTTAGCTAAAAAACATTGTTTGCGTGGCGATGTGTTTCAATTGGTTTTATCAAGACGTTTTTCACAAGAATTTAAAGGAGATGAATTCAATGTTTACAGAGCTTTACGAAGTATCAATCCATCTCCATATTTATTTTATTTTGATTATGGAAATTATAAAATTTTTGGCTCTTCGCCCGAAGCTCAAATTATAATTAAAGATCATGTAGCAGAAATTCATCCCATTGCAGGAACTTTCAAACGTACTGGAAATGATGAAGAAGATACAAAATTAGCCAAAAAATTAGCCGAAGATGCAAAAGAAAACAGTGAACATGTGATGTTAGTTGATTTAGCTAGAAATGATTTAAGCAGAAATTGCTCAGAAGTTCAAGTTGAAAAATATAAAGAAGTACAGTTTTTTTCGCATGTAATTCATTTGGTTTCAAAAGTGACTGGAAAATTAAAAAATAGTGATAATTTTATGAGTTTGGTTGCCAATACATTTCCAGCTGGAACATTAACAGGTGCACCAAAAGTTAGTGCAATGGAATTAATTGAAGAAATTGAACAAACGAATAGGAGTTTTTATGGCGGTGCGATTGGGTTTATTGATTTTAAAGGAAATTTCAATCACGCCATTATGATTCGTTCTTTCTTGAGTAAAAATCATAAATTATACTTTCAAGCTGGAGCTGGAATTGTAGAAAGTTCCACAGAAGAAAGTGAAACACAAGAGGTGTATAATAAGTTAAGTGCTTTGCAAAAAGCGCTAGATTTAGCTGAAACAATTTAAATAGCAATTACAATTTCAAAAATCAATAACAATAAAAAAATCTGATTTTGAAATAAAATATAAAAATTAATTGGTTGATATTGAATTTTGATATTGACATTGACATTGAAAACATGAAAATAGCAGTTATAGATAATTAC
>MGWJ01000159.1 GCA_001800945.1 Flavobacteria bacterium RIFCSPLOWO2_12_FULL_31_7 | reverse complement strand
TAGTTGATAAAGAATAACCAGAATTATGACGACGCAATCTATCTTCTATATTATTTGTCTGGCCAACATAATATTTTTCTTTCGATAAACTATAAAGTATATAAACGTAAAACATAAAATTTCAGAAATAAAAAAGGAGAACTCAAAAATGAATTCTCCTTTGTCGGGGTGGCAGGATTCGAACCTGCGGCCTCCTGCTCCCAAAGCAGGCGCGATAACCGGGCTACGCTACACCCCGTGAATGCGAGTGCAAATATAGTATAATTTATATAACTACAAAATAAAAATTCCTTTTTTGTCATAAAATAAATTCACAAAAAATTCAGCTCCATTTTATGCTTCATGTGAAGGGAAAATACTTTTGTAGTCAAAAACATGTATTTAACTCACAATCCACTCATTTTTAGCAAGTAAAAACAGTAGTCTATGTGTTTTATTTATAGTACGATAAAAAAATAATCGTATAGATAGTAATTTTTGTTTAATAATTTATTACTTTTGTTAAACAAAAAACAAAACATGAAATCAGAAAATAATTTTCAAATCGATACCCTTTCAAATTTATCTGTAGATGACATTGGAAATGATCATTTATTTACTTCTTTAGAAACACCGATGGTAAAAGATGCCTTTACTAAGTCTGATTCCGAAAAAAAGGAAATCATAGCCTTTCATTTTTCAGAAATCATGAAAGCATTAGATTTAGATTTAACGGATGATTCTTTAAAAGGCACACCAGAACGAGTAGCTAAAATGTATATCGAAGAAATTTTTTCTGGATTAAATCCGAAAAATAAGCCGAAAATAGCACTTTTCGAAAACAAATACCAATACAATCAAATGTTGGTTGAGAAAAACATCACCTTTTATTCTAATTGTGAACATCACTTTGTACCCATTTTCGGAAAAGCGCATGTAGCTTACATTTCATCTGGAAAAGTAATTGGTTTATCAAAATTAAATAGAATCGTACAATATTACGCTAAACGCCCCCAAGTCCAAGAAAGATTAACTATGCAAATTGCGGAAGATTTAAAAGCAGCTTTAGAAACAGAAGATGTTGCCGTAATTATTGATGCCAAACACCTATGCGTGTCATCACGAGGCGTACAAGATGAAAGCTCCGCTACTGTTACCACTTCATTTAACGGAGCTTTTAACACCCCTCAAAAAATTAACGAATTATTACAGCTTATCCATAGTTAAATTTTAGTTACTTAATTTCTAAAAATTCTCACTTTTCCCATTAGTGAGAATTTTTTTTACAGTATATATTTCTATCTTTGCCTAAATTAAACACAACATTTATGCTTATCATTGGTATTGCTGGAGGAACAGGAAGTGGAAAAACTACTGTTGTACATCAAATTATGAACGAACTTCCTTCAACTGAAGTTGGAATTATCTCTCAAGATTCTTATTACAAGGAAACTAATAACTTATCTTACGACGAACGTACCAAAATAAATTTTGATCATCCTCGTGCCATTGACTTCGAATTACTAATCCAACATTTAAAAGATTTAAAAGCAGGAAAAGTAATTGATCAACCGATTTATTCTTTCATTACACACAACAGAACCGACGACACCATTTCAACTCATCCAAGAAAAGTAATGATTGTGGAAGGAATTTTAATCTTTACCAATCCAGAAATTCGCGAATTATTTGATATTAAAGTTTTCGTACATGCTGATTCTGACGAACGTTTAATTCGTCGTTTAAAACGTGATATCGCAGAACGTGGAAGAGATATGGAAGAAGTTTTAACCAGATATCAAACGACACTAAAACCGATGCACGAGCAATTTATCGAGCCAACAAAAGCATTCGCAGATATTATCATTCCAAATGACAAATACAACACCGTAGCAATTGATGTAGTTCGCGCCGTAATTAACCAACGTATTGAAAAATAATGTTTAAAAGATTTCAAATAGTGGTACAAAAAATTCCTTTTCTAAGTTTTTTAGGAAACAAGTACTATTTGATTCTTATAGCTTTTATCGTTTGGATGTTGTTTTTCGATAATTATTCGTACTTTGAGCATCGTTTTCTGAACAATCAAATTGAAGAATTAAACGATAATAAAAAATATTATCAATCGGAAATCACGAAAGATAGTATCAAAATAAAGCATTTAAAAAACGACAATATGATTGAAAAATATGCGCGCGAAAAATATTTCATGAAAAAAGATAGCGAAGATATTTACATCATAGAATTCGAAGAAGATAAAATAAAAGATAGTTTATTAGAAGCAGAACAGTAAACTTTCAAAACAACAATTGTCCTGCTATCCGCTATATTCCCGATGAAAAATCGGGAGATGCCGCTACTATCAGGGCTAAATAACCACAATAAAGTTTAAAACACGTAAGTCAAATGAGTGCAACAAACTTATTCTCCGATTTTGAACCTGTTTCATCCAAACAATGGAAACAGCAAATTCAATTTGAACTCAAAGGAGCCGATTATAACGAAACCCTAATTTGGGAAAGTCCAGAAGGCATAAAAGTGAAACCTTTTTACCATTCAGACGAAGAAATCACAACCTATACTTCTAACACCAAAGCGACAGAATTTAGCATTTTGCAAAACATTTTTGTCCACGATATTCAAATGTCGAATAAAAAAGCAAAAGATAGTTTAAGTCGTGGTGCAGAAAGTATTCGTTTCACAATAGAATCAGATAAAATTGAAGTTGCGAAACTAATGGAGAATTTACCATTAGAAAACGTAACCTATTATTTCTATTTACCCTTTCTTTCTGTTGAATATGTAAAGTTATTAAACGATTTCGCTTCTAAAAACAAGGCAAACTTTATCATTCAAGTTGATCCAATCGGACAATTATGCAAAGATGGAAATTGGTTTGAAAATTTAAACCCAGATTTCGAAAAACTAAACGAAATCTCAAAAAACACAAGCAATTCATTTCTAAATATTCAATCTGGAATTTACCAAAATGCTGGTGCAAATATGGTGCAACAATTAGCTTACACGTTAGCACATGTAAACGAATATTTCAATAGAATTTCTGCAATCAATCAACCGATAACAATTGAAGTTGCCGTTGGAACGAATTATTTCTTTGAAATTGCAAAACTTCGTGCTTTACGACTGTTATTCAAAACATTAGCCGTAGAATACAATCATAATTTCGATTGTCACATTATCGCCACACCAACAAAACGTAACAAAACCTTATACGATTACAACGTAAACATGTTACGTACAACAACGGAATGTATGTCGGCAATTTTAGGTGGTGCGAATGCGGTTTCTAATTTAGCTTATGATGCCATTTACCATAAAGACAACGAATTTGGTGATAGAATTTCACGCAATCAATTGTTAGTTTTAAAAGAAGAAAGTTATTTCGATAAAGTCAATAATCCTTCTGATGGTGCCTATTACATCGAAACCTTAACGGAACAATTAGCAGAAAAAGCTTTAGAATTATTCAAAGAAATTGAAGCAAACGGTGGTTTTATCACGCAATTGATTGAAGGAACGATTCAAAGAAAAATTTCGGAAAGCGCTCAAAAAGAACAAGATTTATTCGATTCTGGTAAAGAAATTTTATTAGGAACGAACAAATATCCCAATCCAAACGATAAAATGAAACATGATTTAGAGTTGTTTCCTTTCGTAAAAACAAAAGATAAAAAAACGCTAATCGCTCCAATTATCGAAAAAAGACTTTCGGAAAAATTAGAACAAGAACGTTTGGCTTTAGAAGAATAAGATGAAAAAATATTTTTTACTTTTACTATTATCGCATTTAGGGCTTTTAGCTCAAACTCCTTATTGGAATTGGGCAAAAGTTAATCAAACAGAATATGATGAAACTATTATTGATACAAAATTCGATTCAAAAGGAAATTTTTACGTCTTAGGTAGATTTCAATTAAATTTAAATATTGACAACGCTTCTGTTAATTGTGAATACGGAAAAGCTGGCTACATAGCTAAATACAACATTAATGGGGAACTTATTTGGATGAAAGATATAAATCCATTAGGTAAACAATTAAGGTTAACTACTTTACATATAGACAAAAATGATGATGCTATAATTGGTGGTGGAGTTCAAATATACAGCCTTCCTTTTTTTCAAGACACATTTACACCAATAACTTTCGATAATAATAATTATAACCTTACTGTTCCTTTAATTGGGACATTTTATTTAGATACATATTATCAATTCATTGTGAAATTTGATTCTAATGGGCAATTCCAATGGGTAAAAGAAAGTAATGGTATTTCAGAAAGTTCATCAATTACATCTGATCAATATCATAACATTTTTGTCACGGGTAGTTTTACTTCAGATATTTTAAAAATTGAAAATTTGGAAGTTTATAAAAATTCAATGTACCAAGGAATAGCAGATGGATATATCGCTAAATATGATATAAACGGAAATATTTTAGCTCTTAAAGGATTTGGCGGAGACGTATATGACATTCCTACTTCTATGATATACAACAATAAAAACAATATTAGTATTGCAGGATATTTTTCTTCACCTATTTTTAGTTTTGACAGTGAAGTAATTAATAATTCAAATGATAATTTTGACATTTTTCATTTAGAAATTGATACGGATTTAAATTTCGTTTCAAAATATAGTATTGAAAATTCAAATCCTTATGAAAGTAGTTCACATACAAGTAATATTTTTCTAAATACGAACAAAGAAATATTTGTATATGGACATTTTGAAGAAAATAATTTTAATCAATTAGGTTTAAATTTAAATAAAGTCGGATTATCAGATTTGTATGTTACAAAATACGACAATGGAAATAGAATGTGGGTAAAACAAATAAGCTATCCAAATTCTTATCTTTTTTTAGACAAAATGATTGAAGATAATGCATCTAATTTGTTATTGGCAACAGATTTTACTTCACCAACTGTAACATTCAATAACATTACTCTAAATAATGATTGTGATTTTTCCTCTATGATTGTTAAACTAGATAATTCACAAAACATAAAATGGATAAAAGGTGTAAATGGTAATTCTGAAGGAAACTTTCCTACATCAATTCAATGTCATGAAAATAATGTTTTAGTTGGAGGTTTTGTCACTTCAAATTCTTTAACTTTTGATGAGACAACTTTAAATTATAATACTAATTGGCCAAGGTCATATGTAGCAATGATAAAAGATAATAATAGTATTGATGATCAAATTTCAATTTATCCAAATCCTGTTACTACTGAAATTAATATTTTAAGTTCTAAAAAAATATTTGGTAAAAAATACCAAATATTTAATCCATTAGGTAAAATAATTACAGAAAAATATATTGATAATTACTCGAATACAATAGATGCAAAACATCTTCAAAGTGGAATATATTTCCTAAAATTAGAAGATTTTGAAGCAATTAAATTTATAAAAAATTAATTTTCATTTCATAATGAGAAAGAACATACAACATATTAAGTTAGAAGTCGGAAATCAGAAGTCAGAAGTGGCGAATGAAAACACGTTTCAAACGGCTGAGAAAATCGACGTAAAACCAACGTACACTAAAGAAGATATTGCTGATTTAGAACACCTTGGTTTCGGAGCTGGTTTTGCACCCAACTTACGCGGACCGTACGCGACAATGTACGTACGCCGACCTTGGACAGTGCGCCAATATGCCGGATTTTCAACTGCGGAAGAAAGTAATGCTTTCTACAGAAGAAATTTAGCTGCTGGACAAAAAGGTTTATCAGTTGCTTTCGATTTAGCAACACATCGTGGTTACGATTCAGATCATATTCGTGTGCAAGGTGATGTTGGAAAAGCTGGAGTGGCCATTGATTCTGTGGAAGATATGAAAATTCTTTTCGATCAAATTCCATTGGATGAAATGTCGGTTTCTATGACAATGAACGGTGCGGTTTTACCAATTATGGCTTTCTACATCGTAGCTGCCGAAGAACAAGGTGTTGCTCCAGAAAAATTATCAGGAACGATACAAAACGATATTTTGAAGGAATTCATGGTGCGAAATACGTACATTTATCCACCAACACCTTCTATGCAAATTATTGCGGATATTTTCGAATATACGAGCAATAAGATGCCAAAATTCAACTCGATTTCCATTTCAGGATATCACATGCAAGAAGCAGGTGCAACGGCCGATATTGAATTAGCCTACACACTTGCCGATGGTTTAGAATATATTCGTACTGGTTTAGCAACAGGTATGAAAATTGATGAATTCGCCCCTCGCCTATCTTTCTTTTGGGCGATTGGAATGAACCATTTTATGGAAATTGCCAAAATGCGCGCCGGTCGAATGCTTTGGGCGAAACTTTTAAAACAATTCAACCCAAAAGATGAAAAATCATTAGCGTTACGTACACACTGTCAGACTTCTGGTTGGAGTTTAACCGAACAAGATCCGTTTAATAACGTGGCTCGTACAGCAATTGAAGCCGCTGCAGCTGCCTTTGGTGGAACACAATCTTTACATACAAATGCATTAGATGAAGCGATTGCTTTACCAACAGATTTCTCAGCTCGAATTGCTCGAAATACGCAGATTTTCTTGCAAGAAGAAACCAAAATTTGCAAAACGGTAGATCCTTGGGCAGGAAGTTATTATGTTGAAAGTTTAACCGCTGAAATTACAGAAAAAGCTTGGGCTTTAATTGAAGAAGTGGAAGCTTTAGGCGGAATGACAAAAGCCATTGAAGCAGGAATTCCGAAATTGCGTATTGAAGAAGCTGCTGCGCGTAAGCAAGCACGTATTGACAGCACGCAAGATATTATTGTAGGTGTAAACAAATACCGTTTAGAAAAAGAAGATCCGTTACACATTTTAGATGTAGATAACGATATGGTGCGTAAGCAACAAGTATCAAGATTAGAAGAAATAAAAGCTAATCGTGATTCTGAAAAAGCTAAGAAAAGCATAGAAGCACTTACAGAATGTGCGAAAACCGGAAACGGAAATTTATTAGCTTTAGCGGTAGAAGCTGCGAGAAATAGAGTAACTTTAGGGGAAATTAGTGATGCTTTAGAAGTAGTTTTCGGACGACACAAAGCTCAAATTAAATCGATAAGTGGCGTGTATAGTAATGCAATAAAAAATGACGAAAGTTTTGAGAAAGCCAAACAATTAGCCAACGACTTCGCTAAAAAGGAAGGTAGAAGACCGAGGATTATGATTGCTAAAATGGGTCAAGACGGACATGATCGTGGTGCGAAAGTTGTTGCCACAGGTTATGCCGATGTGGGTTTTGATGTGGATATTGGACCTTTATTCCAAACGCCAGCCGAAGCTGCCAAACAAGCCGTTGAAAATGACGTACACATTTTAGGAGTTTCGTCTTTAGCTGCAGGACACAAAACGTTAGTTCCACAAGTAATTGAAGAACTAAAAAAATACGGTCGTGAAGATATTATGGTGATTGTGGGTGGAGTTATCCCAGCACAAGATTACCAATATTTATTTGACGCCGGTGCCGTTGCCGTTTTTGGCCCTGGAACCAAAATTAGTGAAGCGGCGATTAGTATTTTAGAGGTGCTTATTGAGGATTAAATATATTCAAACCTGACAGGTTTGTTAACTATAT
>MGWJ01000158.1:1047-5334 GCA_001800945.1 Flavobacteria bacterium RIFCSPLOWO2_12_FULL_31_7 | reverse complement strand
TGATTTGAAAAAAGTTAACATAACCCAAAAAATGTTTGGGTAAACTGTCCGAATTATTATGTGGATTTTTTATCTTTTTACCCCAAATTTCTTCATAATTAGTCCCAAATATTCTCGCTTCTGGGAAATTTTGAATCAAATTATATATTTTTTCTAAAAAATAAGGTTTCCATAAATCGTCGGCGTCTAAAAATGTAACATAATTGGATTTTGCTTTTTTAATTCCAGTATTTCGAGTTGCTGCTAAACCGCTATTTTTCTCATGCTGAATTATTTGTATTTTTTCGGATACAAATTCGGAAGCAATTTCTAAGCTTTTATCTGTTGAAGAATCGTTAACTATCAAGACTTCAAAATCAGTAAAAGTTTGATTGAGAATGCTTTTTAGAGCTTTTTCAATATACTTTTCTTTGTTGTAAAGAGGAATGATGACGGTGAAAAAAGGCATGTTAATCTTCTAAAATGTAAGTGAATAATTCTTTCCAACTATGTAAATCTTCATTGAAATTGTGTGTGATTTTGTTTCCTTGAAACTGATGTTTTTGGACTACAATTTCTGTTATCATTTCAGCAAGTTCATTAGGGTTTTCTAAATTAAAAAACGACACATTTTCGTAATTTCCACAAGCTTCTTTCGCGTAAGGTAAATTCGCTAAAAGCATATTTTTATGATGCGCTTTTGCTTCAGAAATTGGTAAACCCCAAGTTTCAATTTTTGAAGAGAAAATCAAACAATCGATTGAATTATAGTATTTTAGCATCATTTGCCTATTTAATAACTTCAACCTGTTTGCTTCAATTGATTTGTACTTTTTGTTTAGATAATTAACATATTTCGTATCGTTGTTTTTCAATCCTGTAATGTGAAATTCACACTGATTAAAAACTTCTTTTGGAAGTAATTTTATGGCTTCGAAAAGGTATTCAATGTTTTTAAAACTTTTCGGAAAACTAGGATAGAAAAAATGAATTTTATTTTTATCCAATTCAATTTTTTCACTTGAAATTTCTTCTACAAATTGCGGAATAGCAACTTTTACATTATTGATTTTAAAACGTTTTTCGAAAATTTCTTTGATCCAATGTTGTTGTACGAAAACAGTGTGATTTTTAGTGATGTTTAATTGGAACAAATTGTCATATAACAAAGAGAAAACTCCAATTTTATAATCGAATTTCCAGTCTTTCCAAGTTGGTTTGAAAAAAGTGGTGGGATGATGGCAATATACAAATTGCTTTTTGGCAATTACTCTTGGAGTAGTATCATGTAAGGAAAACCAAACATCTGGTTGCAGTTTTTTGGATAGTTTATTGAAATAAAAATATTCATAATAAAAGCGATAGAACCAAGACTTTTTTGACTTTGGAAGTTCGATGAATTCTATGTTTGGAAAATTGAATTTTGAAGCATCATGAACCAATGCAATTGCTTGAATATCTTGATTTTTGATATATTCAGAAAGTTCTTGCAAAACATTGTGAAGTATCGTAAAAATACCACCTTCAACCATATTTATACCTGAAATTACAATTTTTTTCTTCTTCAATTTTACTATTTTATTTAAAAGACTAAATTAGTATTTTCTTAATTAATAGTGGCAATTTTATTGAGGTTTATGTAATTTATCGAGATTTTTAAATGAAATATCGAGTTTATTTTTATTACCTGAATTGCTATGCGTAATTTTATAATGTTATAATAATCATCCTAATAAATCTGATGGAAGATAAGGTTGATGCATTTTTTTTAGATTTTTATTATCATAAGTTCACATCACATAACCGATTTAATGCTAATTAATTGGTTTTTGACAGCACTAGATTGGCTGGAAATTGAGAATTGAAAATCTAAGCTAAACTCGAAACAATTTAATATTGTTTCGAGTTTTTTATTTTGTGTAACCTTCCGTTGGAATTTCAAATTCGTATACTTTTTTTGATGGATTATCTAATTTTTTATCACGTAGCCATTGGTTGTGTGTTTTTAATATTTTATAATTAATACCTTGACTGATTGCAAATTGAGATAAATTCGTAATAGTTGAATCGACCGTAATTCGTTTGGTATTAATTTTTGGATATAAAGCTTCTTTAGGAATTAAATACCCATATTTTTCAGGGTTTTTCATGATTTCTTTTAGAGCTAAAATTCTGAAAACATAACGAGCAGTTTCATCGGTTAACCATAAATTGTAATAATCTGAAGTTTGTTGGAAAGTGATATGATTTTGCAAACCTGTCATACCGCCATTGTAAGAAGCTGCAGCAACAGTCCAATTTCCGAATTTGTTTTTCGCTTTTAATAAGTATTGGCAAGCGGCTTCTGTTGATTTTTCGATATGATATCTTTCATCAACTTGTTCGGTAACTTCAAGTTTACTTTCTTTCGCCGTTTCTGGCATAAATTGCCACACGCCTTTTGCGCCAGAAGGTGAAATAGCATTGACTAAACCACTTTCAATAACAGCTAAATATTTAAAATCATCTGGAATACCATTTTTAGCTAAAATCGGTTCAATGATAGGAAATACTTTATTGGCTCTTTTTAATAAAATGGTGGTTGAACCATGCATATTCATGTTTATTATCATTTCTCTATCTAAACGTTCTTTCACATCTGCCAATTGAGTTGGAACTTTTTCTCCACAAAAATCCATTTCTAGTGGATATTCAATATGGTTTTTCTTTGGAACAGAATTATATGATTTTGAATATATAAATAATCCGCAAATTGCAAATAGTGTAGTAATAACTAGGGTTTTGTTTAATGTTTTCATAGTCTAAATTTTAATATCTATTCTAAAATAATTTTGGGCAAATTTTCATTTAACCATTTGTATTTGGTGACAATCATAATGTGCGTGCCGCCTTTTACGATGATACAATTTTTGATATTACTGATTGGAAAAATCATGTCTTCATCACCGTGAATGTGAATTACTTTTTCGTCAGGAACACTTCTTTGCCAAAGTAGCACGTTTTCAATAGCCCAATCTAAATATTTGGTTTGTTTCATAAATAAATACTTATTGTACAATTGGACTCTTTTCGCAATTAAACCTCGGCCTTTAATATATCTTGATAAATAATTTACTTTGCTCAATAAACTTGTTGGTAATACTTTATAGAATTTGGTTGCTTTGGCTAATTTCATATGAATTGGTAATTCTTGATTACTTTTTACACTAGAAATAATTATCGTTTTATGTGTTTTTACAATTTTAGACATTTCTTGAACCATAATTCCACCAAAGGAAACGCCAATTAAAACTACATTATCATGAGTTATTTTTTCGCACATTCTTTTGGCATAACTTTCAATGGTTTCATTATGTATAGGCAAAATCCATTCCAAAAAATGAGACTCAAAAAGATTTTCAGGTAATTTTATGTTTTCGAATATTTCAATACTTGCTGCTAAGCCTGGAACGAAATATACTTGAATTTTAGACATACTAATTTGTTTTATGCCTTAAAATTATGACATAATTTCAATTTTATTCACTTTTTTATCTATAAAAATTCATTTTTAGCTAATATTTTTCTATGATGATGATTTTCATTCATTTAGTACTTGACTAGTCTTTGTTTTTTTTGTAAATTTGCACCACATTTTAACAAACAATTAAGATTTGTTAGTATTTAAAACACGATTTTATGCTAGTTGAGGAAATAAAAGACAATGAATTGTTAAGACAGTTTGAAACAAAAACTGATAACGGACTTTTAACTATTGAGTACGCTATACAAGAGCGAAAGATATTTTTGACGAAACTTTGCGCGAATGAAAATGAAGAAGAAGATAAGGTAAACCAATTTATTACTTCCGTTTTAGATATTGCCCAAGAACGTAAATTTAAAGTAGTTCCTACCAATACCAAAATTGTTTCTTTTTTTAGAAAGAATAAAAGATTTCAAGAATTACTTCCTCCAGGAATAAAAATTTAACTAATATTAAAATCATAAAAAAATCCCAAAACTTATAAAGCTTTGGGATTTTTTTTAAAACAAATATAACTAACTACTATTTATTTAATTTTTACAATAATAAATTCGCTTCGTCTGTTCATTTGATGTTCTTCTTCTGTACAATATACATCATCTGCACATTTGTTTACTAATTGGGTTTCACCATAACCTTTTGCAGTTAATCGGTTTCTAGAAATTTTATTTTTTACGATATACTCTAAAGTTGATTTTGCTCTTCTATCAGATAAAGCTTCGTTATATTTATGGGTTTGGCGACTATCTGTATGCGAACGAATATCAATTACCATATTATGATAT
>MGWJ01000158.1:0-965 GCA_001800945.1 Flavobacteria bacterium RIFCSPLOWO2_12_FULL_31_7 | reverse complement strand
AATCGAAGTAAATTTTACTAATATTGAAAATTTTTGCTAAATCTGTTCCTTCATCAATTGGAATTTGTTTTTTAGAAAGGTAAATATCGTTTGTATTTACTTTATCGTTAACAGTATTGGTGGTTAGTTTAATTTCTGCGGGTTCGTATTCGTCTTTTAAAGCTCGGATGTAGTATTTTTTACCACAATCAACTGTAAATGAATAATATCCATTTGCGTCAGCATCTATTTTTTCCACTTCATTCATTTCATCATTGAATAAAATTACAGACGCTGCTGGAATAGGTTTTTTGGTTTGTGCATCGTACACAATTCCGTCTGCTTTTTGTTTACATTGTTTTTCGTTGAAATAATAAATGTCGTCAAAACCTTGTCCATTATCTCTATTTGAAGTAAAAAATCCGGATGTTTTATCGTAAAAAGTGACTGCAAAATCGTCTTTTGGACTATTGATTCGTTCTCCCAAATTTTTTGGTTTTTCGAAACTACCATCTTCGTTAATTTTCGCTTCAAATAAATCTAAGCCACCTAAGCCTAAATGTCCGTCGGAAGCAAAATATAAGTTTCCATCTTTATCAACAGAAGGAAAAGATTCTCTTCCAGTTGTATTAATATCTGGGCCTAAATTTTCAGGACTTCCAAAGCTACCATCACTATTTCTTTTGACTTTATAAATATCTGAATAACCTGTTGTTCCGGCCATATCAGAAGCAAAATACATCGTTTTTTCATCTAAAGACAAAGCAGGATGTGCAAAACTGGATTCGTTATTATTGAACGGCAATTCTGTAATATTATCCCATTCGCCATTTACTAAAGTGGCTTTATATATTTTTACGAAAGTACTTTTATCGTCACTTTTTCCTTTTTTTCCATTTAAGAAATTGTTTCGTGTGAAATACATGGTTTGTCCGTCTTTTGTGAATATTGGAGACGATTCATTAAATTTCGTATTTACTTTTTTA
>MGWJ01000157.1 GCA_001800945.1 Flavobacteria bacterium RIFCSPLOWO2_12_FULL_31_7 | reverse complement strand
CCTATATATATAATAGAAAAATCACTCCTATATATATAGTATAAAAAAACGGCTGACGTTATAAAACAGCAACCGAATATATTATGGTGAAAATTATTAAGGGTAATCTAATCGAACTTCAAAGCTTTGATTGGAGAAATTTTTGTGATTAGGTAAGATGGAATTAATAGAACCAATACACATATTAATACAGTACCAACATTCAGTAATAGAATATGTAGGATATTGATATCAACTGGGGCTGTTGATACATAATAACTTTCTGGATTTAGCTTGATAATTTCGAACTGCTTTTGAATTACTAATAATAAGATAGCAATTCCGTTCCCCCAAAGTAATCCTCTAGAAATTAAATGAGCCGCATTATATAGAAATATTTTTCGTACCGACCAATTGTTGGCTCCTAATGCTTTTAACATTCCTATTAATTGAGTGCGTTCTAAAATTAAAACTAACAAAGCGACTACCATGTTTATAGTGGCAACCCCAATCATTATAATAAGAATGACAAGAATATTAAAATCGAAAAGTTTTAACCATTCGAAAACGCTGAAATATTTTTCTGAAATAGAAGCACTATTAAATGTTGGCGGGATGGTTTTATATATTTCTTCTGCGCGCTCATTAAGTTTTGAAAAATCATCGATGAAAACTTCATAAGCTCCAACTTGGTTAGGCTGCCATTTATTTATACGTTGTAAATGTTCAATATTACCTATTATATAAGACGAATCGAATTCTTGAAAACCTGAATTGTAAATTCCAGCTATTTTAAATTTTCGTACACTTGGCAATTTACCCTGTGTTTTCATGAAAAACGTATTAAACGAACTTCCGACTTTTAATTTTAGGCGACTAGCTAGAAACTGTGAAATTAAAACTTCGTTGATATCTCCTTCTTTATAGGTAGGAATTTTTCCTTCTACTAAAAATTCTTTTAAATTATCCCAACGATAAGAAGTATCAACACCTTTAAAAATAATTCCTTCTACATCAGTTTCGGTTCTTATTAATGCTCCTTTGGTAATAATAGGTTGGACATGAGTTACAAAATTATTCTTTTTCAGTTGTGAAACGGGTAATAATTTGGAATCAATAGGTTCTGCGGTTACCTGAGATTGATTGTCATCAAAATTAGAAACAATCACATGACCGTTAAAAGCGGAAATTTTTTCTCGAATTTTCTCTTGTAGTCCTACACCCGTTGCCACAGACATAATCATCATAAGAATACTTATGGCAATAGCCAAAATAGCAATTTTTATAATTGGAGAAGAAACACTACTTTTATAACTTTTAGAAGCAATTAGTCGTTTCGCAATAAAATATTCTAAATTCAAAATGTACTATTATATGAAATTTGAGTTCAAAAATACGTTTTTATTTATTTTAATACTATTTATTTTAACTGGATGTTCTTCGGCAAAGAGCAAATCAATTACAAATGATACCACTACTTCTTCGGACCCTATTATAAAAAGAGGCAAATTTAAAACAGGTGCGGAAAACTATGAAGCCTATTTACCTTTATTAGTGAATAAAAAAGTGGGAATTGTTACCAATCCGACCGGAATAGTTGAAAATAAAAAACATATTGTTGATTTTCTATTAGAGAAACAAATCAATCTTCAGAAAATATATGCTCCAGAACATGGTTTTAGAGGAATTGCTGATGCTGGTGAAATGATAAAAGACGGAAAAGATTCAAAAACCAACTTGCCTATTATTTCTTTATACGGAAATAATAAAAAACCCAAACCAGAACAATTAGCAGATATTGATGTAATGATTTTTGATATTCAAGATGTAGGCGCGAGATTTTACACTTATATATCAACCTTACATTATGTGATGGAAGCTTGTGCGGAAAACAATATTGAACTTTTAGTTTTCGACAGACCGAATCCGAATGGAAGTATTGTGGACGGTCCGGTTTTAGAAAAAGAATTCACAAGTTTTGTAGGTATGCATCCCATTCCGGTATTACATGGAATGACCATTGCTGAATATGCGAAAATGATAAATGGAGAAAAATGGTTGACAAACGGAATTCAATGTAATTTGAAAGTCATTCCTTGTTCAAACTACAAAAGAGAAATGACTTATAGTTTACCTGTAAAGCCTTCGCCGAATTTACCCAACGATCAAGCGATTAATTTATATGCGAGTTTATGCTTTTTTGAAGGTACAAATGTAAGTGTTGGAAGAGGAACAGAAAAACAATTTCAAATTTATGGTTCTCCTTTTTTGAGTAATTTCAATTATAGTTTTAGACCGATTTCAAATTTTGGTGCGAAAGAACCGATGCATAAAGATATATTATGTATTGGAGAAGATTTATCTCAAATTAAAAAAGTGACTCGTTTAGAATTGATCTGGTTGATAAAAGCCTATTCGGACACTTCTGACAAAACGGTCTTCTTTAATGATTTCTTTACGAAATTGGCTGGAACCAAAAAACTTCAAGAACAAATTGTAAATGGAATTTCGGAAGAAGAGATCAGAAAAACTTGGGAAGCCGATTTAGAGAGTTTTAAGAAAATGAGAAAGCAATATTTGATTTACTAGCCTTATCTGAACCTCTCTAGCGGAAATTAAACTTCTACAAAGGTATGTTTTGTGAAATTTGAATCGTTTTACAACGGCAGTTTCAATTTCATTTTTTCTACAATATTAAAAGCGGCTGGACAAATGGCAACATTCAGTAAAGTTAAATCTGTAATTTGATTGAACTTTTTTCTGTCGGTATGCGGAAATTCTCTGCAAGCTTTTGGACGCACATCGTAAATGAAGCATGTATTGTCACTATCTAAAAAAGTACACGGAACCGATTTCAATACATAATCATTATCTTCATCAACACGTAAAAACTGATTGATAAATTGTTGTGGTTTTTGTTTAAAATGTTTTGCAATTCGTTCTACATCGGCATCTGTAAATAACGGACCTGTTGTTTTGCAGCAATTCGCACATTCTAAACAATCGGTTTTTTTAAATTCGGCATCATGTAAATCTTGCATCACATAATCTAAATTTTTAGGCACCCGTTTTTTTAACTTATCGAAATACTTTTTGGTTTCAATATGTGTATCTTTGGCTAGTTTTTGAATTTCGTTTAATGCTGGTTTTAACATATCGTCTATTAATATGATGCAAAGCTACGATTTTGAAAGTTGATTTAAGAATAACGAATGTTGAATTTTGAAATATTACTCATGAAAGACCTTTTTGGAAAAGCCATACTTGATTACCAAACTAATAATTCACCTGAAGATTTAATTACCGAAACATCCATTTCAGAAGCGGATGAAATGAGCGTTGCCTATTTATTTCGCAGTTATAATGACATGCCGAAATTAGAACAAAAAGCGTTGCAATTAGCAAAAGGTAAAGTCTTAGATGTGGGTTGTGGCGCTGGAAGTCATGCTTTAGAATTACAAAACGAAAGAAAATTAGAAGTTACAGCAATTGATATTTCTGAAAATGCGGTTAAAGCGTGTCAGCTACGAGGCATTAAAAATGTAAACGTAGTAAATATTTTAGATTTAGATTCAGAAAATAAATTCGATACGATTTTACTTTTAATGAATGGCACGGGAATTTTCGGAACTTTGAAGGAAACGGCGGAATATTTACAGAAATTGAAATCGTTATTAAATATTGGTGGACAAGTTTTAATTGATTCTTCAGATTTAATTTATATGTTTGACCAAGATGAAGATGGTGCTTATTGTATTCCAGCTGATGGATATTATGGCGAACTAACTTTTACAGTTACCTATAAAGAAGAAACTGAAGATACTTTTCCCTGGTTATATTTAGATTATAATACTTTACAAAATGCGGCATATGCAAATGGTTTACAATGTGAATTAGTGGAAGAAGGCGAACATTTTGATTATTTAGCGAAACTTTCTTTATAATTTTATAGTAGCAACACAGATTGGAGAAATTATAGAAATTTTAAAAATCTTTTGTAGTGTTCTAAAAACAGAAAAGCCAAATTTCAATTTAAAAAGAATTGGAATTTGGCTTTATTTTTGAAATATTCATCTTAAGGAATATTTAAGTATTTATGAGTTTGTAAAGATACTCTCCATTTTGGGTTGTTCATGACATACTCTACAATTAGTGGTGTCATTTCTTCTTTTTTGCTCCATTCTGGTTGCAAGAATAAAATCGCATTCGGATTTACTTTTGCGGCTTGTTCTTCTGCAAAAATGAAATCGTGTTTGTTGTGAATAATTACTTTTAATTCGTTTGCGATGGCGTAAGCGGAATCTACTGGTAATTTATTTTTTTTTGGAGAAAGGCAAAACCAATCCCAAGTTCCTGTTACATCATACGCGCCAGAAGTTTCGATGTGCACACTTAAACCTGCTTTTTTTAATTCTGTTGTAATTGGATGCATATCCCAAGTTAAAGGTTCACCACCGGTGATGACAATAGTTTTGGCATATTTTTTGGCATTAGTCACGATGGTTTCTACAGCAGTTGGCGGATGTAAATCGGCATTCCAGCTTTCTTTTACGTCGCACCAATGGCAACCCACATCACAACCACCTACTCGGATGAAGTACGCTGCGGTTCCTGTATGAAATCCTTCGCCTTGAATGGTGTAAAACTCTTCCATTAACGGAAGCATTTGTCCTTTGTTGACTAATATTTGAGTTTCTTTATTAAGCATATTTTATTAATTGGATGCAAAGGTAAGTATTTTTGTTTTGCCACAAAGACACGAAGACGCAAAGTTTTTTGAAAAGGTGACTTGGAAATTTTTGTGGATTCTGTTTTACTTTTATTTTGTTGCACGCAGGTTAAAAGAATTAAAAGGATATTTAAACTGGAAGATTGTTGTGGATTCTGTTTGCTTTTATTTTGTTGCACGCAGGTTAAAAGAATTAAAAGGATATTTAAACTGGAAGATTGCTGTGGATTCTGTTTTACTTTTATTTTGTTGCACGCAGGTTGAAAGAATTAAAAGGATATTTAAACTGGAAGATTGTTGTGGATTCAGTTTTGCTTTTATTTTGCTGTACGCAGATGGAAAGGATTAAAAGGATATTGAAAACTTAAAGTTTTTTTGAAATTGTTATTTGAACTTGCTCTTGTTTTAGCCCAGATTGGAATGGCAGCTTGTTAGAAAGAAATGAGATAAAAACTTTTTACAAGAAAGCGACCAACGGAAGCTTTTTTGTGAAATTTAGTTTTTACTTATTTATGAGAACAACTAGAATGGAAAGCTGGAAATAGCTACAAAAAAAAAGACATAAAAAAACCGACAACTTTCGCTATCGGTTTTTAAAAATTTTATTCTTGTATTATTTATTTAAAGCGTTTAAAGATTCTTTAACGAAGGTATCGTTTGGATTAATTTCAGCGGCTTTTTTGAAATTTTCGATAGCTTTTGCTTTATCAGTAGTTGCGTAATTTGCTCCAATGAAAGTATAAGTTTCGAATAAATTTTCTTTTACTGCTGGTTTAGCAAGTTCAGCATCACCTTTTGCAGTAACTGTTTTTACATAACCTTCATAATCTAAAACAGCTTGTGCGTTAGATTCTTTTGTTCCAATTACTCTATTTAATTGACCTTTATAAAAATAAACATCTTGAGCATTTGGTGAAGCTTTAATAGATTCTTCGTATGCTTTGTTTGCTTTTGCGAATTCTGCAGTTAAAGCGGCTTTTTGTGCAGCAGTTTTACTTTCCGCGTAAAACAAAATTGAGTTTCCTAATAAATAGTTATCACGGCTATAGCTTTTTGAATTGGTATTTTTAACAGATAACTCAAATACTTTAGAAGCTTCTAAATACGCTTTTCCAGAGTATAATTTGATTCCGATTTCTGTAAACTCAGCTGATAAAATTGGGTTTAAGTCTGATGCTTTTGTTAAATCGGCAATAGCTTCATTAAATTTAGCTTGATTGGTAACGATTCCTTTATCGTCCATTGATGTAGCCAATTTGGCTTTTCCTAAATATAAATAGTCTTTTCCATTGATTTTTTTAGCATCAACTTTTGACATATATTGATTTAAAGCTTTGATTGCACCTTCCGTATTTCCGTTTTCAGAATAAGCATATCCTAAATATTTAAATACTTTTGGATTTACATTATCTGCTTTTTGAATAGCTAAAGCTTCTGTTTCTAATTCTTTCCATTTTTTAGATAAGATTAAGAAATCGGCATATTTTATTCTTGCGTCTGTTGACACATCCGTTAAACTCATGTATTTTTTATAGTCTTCTAAAGCAGCGGCAATTTTTTCTTCAAAAACAGATTTTTTGGCATATGCCCAAGCTAAATTTGTTTCTGCTTTTTCACGGTACGCTGGTCCGTAGCTTGCGTTAATCGCGATAATATCATTGAATGCTTTTAAAGCTTCAGGAAAAGCTTGTGCATTTCTTGTAATAATAGCCAATTGCAATTGAGCTCTTAATAATGTTTTATCTAATTCACCAGCAGTTCTGTAAGCTACATAAGCATCATTAATGTTTTTGTTAGCTACCAAAGCATCACCTAAAGCAACTTGTGCTAAAGCAGATTTTGGATCACTAGCCACAGCAGCTTTTGCAGCTATTAAGGCCTTTGCAACATCTGGATTTGTAGCTTTTAAATAGGCTTGAGTAATATAAATTTGTTCTTCTGTATTTTTCTTTTTAGCAAAAGCTAAAGCATTTGTAAAATGTGTTTCTGCTGCAGATTTGTTACCGTCTAATAGTTCTAACTGACCTAAACCAATTAAATTTAAATGACCTGCATCTTTTGCCGTTTTACCTTTTTCAAAATACACACGTGCAGAATCTTGTTTTTCTAGAGCAACGTATACTTGACCTAAATAAAAGTAATTTTTACCTTTATCTGGTGTAGCAGCAACCATAGATTTTAAAGATTTTCTAGCTTCAGAAAATTTTTCGGCGTCGATTGTTTTTTTTACTTGCTCAATATCTTGAGCGTTTACTACTAGTGTAGTAAAAATAGTGGCAAAACTTGATAAAATAACTGTTTTCATTTCTACTTTTTTATTTCTTTTATTATTTTTTATTATTTTTTATTATTCTGATTTCTCTTGTTGGAATTTTTATAGGTACTAATCCTGATTTAAGAATAATACGTTGACCAACTTCGCTTTTAACAAAGGAAGCAAAACCCATGCCTAAACCTGTTCTTCCTTGATAATTTAACAAATATATTTTTCTCACGAAAGGATATTCATTGGTGTCAATGTAAGTCTGGGTTGGCTTTACAGCATTTTCAGTTGTTGTTCCTACTGCTAAAACTTTTACTTTATTAACAGTTGATTCTAACTCTAATGATGGGTTTAGCAACCAATTTACACCAACAAAACCAATTGAATTGCTATTATCGGAAACAAATTTAATAACTTCTAAGTTATTTTTAAGAGCTGTGATACTTTTTGGTAAAGTTTTAACACCTGCTTTTTGCATTAAGTAGCTTAAAGTACTTGAGTTTTCATTATCAAACACATATTGAATCTCCGTTTTTTTACCCTTTAGGACATCGTATATTTCTGAAGTAGTTATTGCTGTTTTCTCGTTAGCTTGATTTACGATTAGTGCGATAGCATCTGAGCCAAACGGAGTGTTTTTTCCCACAACATCTCTATCTCTTAAAGTTTTTTCTTGTGTTGTTGTAAGTTCATGAGACAAAACAGCTATGTCAATTTTTCTTTGTAATAATAAATTAACAATATCCGAATCCGACTGAGGGATTAATTTTATGTTGGCTTTGGGATATTTATTTTCGAAAACCAGTTCTTGATCTTCTACAATTGGCAATAAAGATTCATCAACATAAATTTCGGCTTTACCTTTTACG
>MGWJ01000156.1 GCA_001800945.1 Flavobacteria bacterium RIFCSPLOWO2_12_FULL_31_7 | reverse complement strand
AGAAAACAATTTGTTGAAAAATTTGCTGATGTTAGTTTCACTTCAGATGAAAGAAAAACAATCATTTCAGGATCTAGACCTATTGAAATTGCAAGTATTGCCGTTCAATCTCAAGGATATATTTTAGGAAAATATTCTAACATTTCTTCAACAGGTGTAGCAGGTCCAAACCAAACATTTGTAGATACCGATTTTCCTTTATTTCGTTTAGCTGATGCGTATTTAATGTATGCAGAATGTGCTAGAAGAGGCGCTAGTAATGCCTCTTTGAGTCAAGGTGTGTTTTACATCAATGCTTTGAGAGAAAGAGCAAATAATAGTTCTGTAAATAATATTGATGAAACAGCAATGACTTTAGATTTCCTATTAGATGAACGTACTAGAGAACTTCATTGGGAAGCACACAGAAGACAAGATTTAATTCGTTTCGGAAAATATGTTGGCGGAAGCTATAACTGGGCTTGGAAAGGAAATGGAAGTAACGGAATTGCGATTCCAAACCATTTCAAATTATTCCCAATTCCTGCAAATAGTTTAGCTGCCAATCCAAATTTAACTCAAAACACAGGTTATTAATCATTTTAATTTAATAGTTATGAAAAATATATTTAAATCCATTTTAACATTAGCTTTATTTACAGGATTATACTCTTGTGAAGACGAAAGCAATTTAGTTTACATTGAACCAGCTGCTGCTTCGTTCCAAATTATTACACCAACAAGTGGCGATGCTGTAGTTTTAAGTGAAACAACTTTAAACAACCCAGCCATTTCATTAACTTGGGATCCAGCTCAATACTCAACACCTTCAAGTGTTACATATACAATTCAATTAGCTCCAAATGGTTCTGATTTTACAAATGCACAAGATTTAGCCAATACAACAAGTAGAAATATTGTTATAACTACTGGACAATTAAATGTTCCTGCATTAACAGCAGGTGCAGTACCTTTTGTTTCAACACCTTTAGACTTCAGAATTAAAGCTACAGTTGCTGGCGGATTACCATTATATTCAAATGTAATCACTTATAATGTGACGGCTTTTGGATGCTTAGGTCAATATGCAGTTGGAGCAGGAATTCCTTCAGCAGGTTGGGGTTGGTCATCACCAGCAAACTTAATCTGTGACAACAATGTATTAACAATGAAAGTTGGATTAGTAAACGACACCTTCCGTTTCTTTACAGAAAATGGAAACTGGGGTTCAGGAAGAAATTTCCCATACTATGTAGCACAAGGATATAAAATTGTAAGTGTTTTAGAAGATGCTTTAGATGGAGATAATAACTTTAGATTTACAGGAACACCTGATACGTACCGAGTTAAAATTGACGAAAACAACAAAACTATTGGAGTAGCAAAAAGTACGGTTTCTAGTGGTATCGAACCAGTTTCTTATTGGTTAGTTGGTGCTGCCACTCCAGGTGGATGGTCTTGGACTGGAAATAACGAAACAGAATTACCAGTAGTTTCAAATGGAATTTATGAAGTTCCAGTTAATTTAGTAAACAACGAAAGCTTCAGAGTTTGGTTAGCAAATGATGGCGGTGACAGTTGGGGTTCTCCTAATAGAAACTATCCTTCATTCTTAGGAGATGGATACACTATTGATTCAGAATTAATCAACGCATTAGATGGTGATAGCAATTTTAGATATGTTGGACCAACAGGAATCAGATTATTCAAAATCAATACCGTTACTAAAGTAATCTCAGTAGACTAATTTTAGTATAAAATCATAAATTGAGCTATATGAAAACATATAGCTCAATTTTTTAATACCAAAAATCATGAAAAAAATTACACTTATTTTAATACTTTTATGGAATAGTTTATCGTTTGCTCAACAACAAACCGTTACTTATTCTATAACACCATCTACTTTTGAAGATAACCAATCTATCACCATAACTATCAATGGAAGTTCTGTAAATGAAACCACTTGGGGTTCTGGAAACAACTTATATTTATGGGCTTGGTCTTTTGATTCTAATGATTTAAACATTTTAGATTGTCCTACTAATGGAACCTGGACCGATTCTAATGAAACTAATAAATTCACTTACAATGCTGGTCCAGACACGTATACTTACACGTTAACACCTAATGCGTTTTATAACCGATTTACTGGTATTGGAAGAATTGGGTTTTTAGTAAAAGCCAATGACGGTACTGGAGATAAAAAATCACAAGATATTACTGCCGAAGTTGGCGCTTTTAATTTCACACTTGCCACTCCAGCCATAAATTCTAATACAATTATAACTTCTGGAGGAAGCGTTTTTGTTTCTGCAAACAACACCAATGGAAATGCAAACTATGTATTGAAAGCAAACGGCGTTACCGTTCATACCAGTAATAATGTTTCTACTTATTCTACAACAGCAACAAGTATTACCACAAACACCGTTTTTACTCTAGAAGTAACACAAGGCGCTGTCACACTTTCAAAAAAATTCAATGTAATTGTCAGACCAGCAGTTATTCCGTCATCAGCTTTACCAGCTGGAATGGAAATCGGAATAAATTATAATTCTGGTGACGCTACAAAAGCAACATTAGTTTTAGAAGCACCAGGAAAAGATTTCATTTATGTGGCAGGAAGTTTCAACAATTGGTTGCCAACAAGTACACATTTGATGAATAAAAATACAACAGGAACAAAATTTTGGTTAGAATTAACCGGATTAACTCCAGGTCAAATTTATACCTATCAATATTGGGTGGCGGATCAAACGCCTACCACGAATTCGCCAAATATTGTAAAAACTGCCGACCCATGCTCTACTCTGGTCTTATCCCCTTTTGATGATAGCGGAATTCCAGCTAGTTCTTATCCAGCCATGCCAGCTTATCCAGTTGGACAAGAAAGAGAAGTTACTGTTTTACAAACTGGACAAACGCCTTACAATTGGCAAGTAACCAGTTTTACAAAACCCGAAAAAGACAAATTAATTGTTTATGAGGTTTTGGTAAGAGATTTTGATGCCGATCGAAACTATCAAGACTTAATCGATAAAATAGATTATTTCAAAAATTTAGGAATTAACGCCATCGAATTAATGCCAGTAATGGAGTATGAAGGAAATGAAAGTTGGGGATATAACACCGCTTTTCATATGGCTTTAGATAAATATTATGGAACTGGTGATAAACTAAAAGAATTTATTGATTTATGTCACCAAAATGGTATTGCCGTTATTTTTGACATTGCTTTTAATCACGCTTTTGGAAGAAATCCAATGCTACGTATGTGGATGAATGACACTAGTGGTGGAGTACAAGATGGTTGGGGACCACCAAATACAGACAATCCTTATTTTAATACAACAGCTCGTCATAGTTATAGTGTGGGAGAAGATTTTAATCACACTAGCACCTATACTCGTGAATATGTAAACAGAACTATTAAACATTGGATTAACGAATATAAAATTGATGGTTTCCGTTGGGATTTAACCAAAGGATTTACTCAAAATTGTACGGCTGGAAATGATGCTTGTACGAATAATTATCAAGCAGACCGTGTAGATGTTTTAAAATTATACGCTGATTATTCTTGGGCGCAAGATCCAAACCACTATGTGATTTTTGAACATTTAGGTTCTGATTTTGAAGAACAACAATGGGCAAATTATCGTTTGGGAGAAGGAAAAGGAATTATGATGTGGGGAGAAATGTTCACACAGTATAAAGAATTAGCCATGGGGTATTCTAATACAACAGGAAACATTACAAGAATGGGACACGTTAGTAGAGGATTTACCGGAAAACGATTAATGGGTTACGCAGAAAGTCATGACAAAGACCGATTAATGTACGAAGCCAAAACGTTTGGAAACGCCACTGGAACCAATCCAGTTTTAAATAACGAAACAAATACGTTAAACAGAATGTCGGCTTTAGGTGCGATTAGTGTTTTAATTCCAGGTCCAAAAATGATTTGGCATTTTCAAGAATTAGCTATGGATGATTCTATTTATGCTTGTGAAAACGGAATCGTAAACAGTGAAGTAGATGCCACGCCAGGCGATTGCAAATTAGCCACCAAACAACAACCACAATGGGTAGAAAACTGGCTAACCACAACTCCAAGAAGCAACGTTTATGCAGATTATTCAAAATTCACAAAACTTAAAAAAGGAGAAGCTGTTTTTAATGGCGAGTATTCAATCAGTCCAGAAAGTGCTGATAATTTAAAACAAAGAATTTATATTTTTGATAATTCGTTATTACCAACACAACTTAAAAATGTAGTGATTTTAGCGAATTTATACACAAGCTCACAAAACATTACAGCAGATTTTCCTTACACCGGAAACTGGTATAATTTAATGGACAATTCGGTAACCAATGTAAGTGCAACCAATATGCAAATTACATTAGCACCAGGAGAATACAGAATTTTCGGAAATCAATTGGCAACGGTTTTATCTAATGAAAGTTTTGAAGTGTTTTCAAAAATGGAATTATATCCCAACCCAACTTCTAACGCATTTATGCTTTCTTTAGATGCAAAAAAAGTTGAAATTTATTCGATAACTGGGCAATTAATTAAAACAGAAAATAATAGCATCGCTAACAAAGAAATTAGTGTTTCTGATTTATCAAAAGGCATGTACATTGTAAAAATTACAAATTCTGATAATTTATCAATCAGTAAAAAATTAATTAAAGAATAAAGTTAGTTAAAAACAAAAACGCCAAACTCATTAGAATTTGGCGTTTTTTAATTTATATCTATAAAATGTTTTACATTTTCATTAACCAGTTTCTAACAGAAACTTCTTGGTCTATAATATTTTTCAAATCTGAAATGGCAACTCTTTCTTGTTGCATAGAATCTCTATGACGAATAGTAACCGTTTTGTCTTCTACTGTTTGATGATCTACGGTAATACAAAATGGCGTTCCTAAAGCATCTTGACGTCTGTAACGACGACCAACTGCATCTTTTTCATCGTAGGCTACATTGAAATCCCATTTTAATTCTTCCATGATTTCTTTAGCAATTTCTGGTAAACCATCTTTTTTCACTAAAGGTAAAATCGCAGCTTTTGTTGGTGCTAAAACAGAAGGTAATCGTAAAACTGTTCTTGTTGAACCGTCTTCTAAAGTTTCTTCTTGTAATGCTTTTGAGAAAACGGCTAAAAACATTCTATCTAAACCAACTGAAGTTTCAACCACATAAGGCACATAGTTTTTATTTTCTTCGGTATCAAAATATTGTAATTTTTTACCTGAAAATTGTTCATGTGCTTTTAAATCGAAATCAGTACGTGAGTGAATTCCTTCTAATTCCTTAAATCCGAATGGGAAATTGAATTCGATATCAGCCGCTGCATTGGCGTAATGTGCTAATTTTTCATGGTCGTGGAAACGGTAATTTTCCGCACCTAAACCTAACGATTTATGCCAATTTAAACGGGTGGTTTTCCAGTATTCGTACCATTTCATTTCTTCACCTGGTTTCACGAAAAACTGCATTTCCATTTGTTCAAATTCACGCATACGGAAAATAAATTGTCTTGCTACAATTTCGTTTCTGAAGGCTTTACCCGTTTGAGCAATTCCGAAAGGAATTTTCATACGACCTGTTTTCTGAACATTTAAAAAGTTGACGAAAATACCTTGAGCCGTTTCTGGACGTAAATATAAATCCATTGCCGTATCAGCAGAAGCCCCTAATTTAGTACCAAACATTAAGTTAAACTGACGTACTTCTGTCCAATTACGAGATCCAGAATCCGGACAAGCGATTTCTAATTCTTCAATTAAAAGTTTCACATCGTCTAAATCTCCAGCGTCTAAACTTTTAGCCATTCTAGCTAAAATTTCGTTCTTTTTAGAAAGGTATTCTACCACTCTAGGATTAGTGGTAATAAATTCTTGTTCGTTAAAAGCCTCACCAAAACGAGCTTTTGCTTTTTCGATTTCTTTTTGTGCTTTGATGTTTAATTTTTCGGCATAATCCTCAATTAAAACATCTGCACGATATCTTTTTTTAGAATCTTTATTGTCAATTAATGGATCATTGAACGCATCTACGTGACCAGATGCTTTCCAAGTGGTTGGATGCATTAATATTGCAGCGTCTAAACCTACAATATTTTCATGCATTTGCACCATGGATTTCCACCAATATTCTCTAATGTTCTTTTTTAGTTCAACACCGTTTTGTGCGTAGTCATATACTGCACTTAAACCATCGTAAATTTCGCTAGAAGGGAAAATAAATCCGTATTCTTTTGCGTGCGAAACTACATTCTTAAATAAGTCTTCTTGTTTTGCCATGATGCAAAAGTAAAAATAGCAACGGAATTAAAAAAGGAATTTCTAATTAATTATAATTGAAAATAGTAGAACTGATTTTCGTAGTCCCAGAATATAAATTTACAATGTAACGCCCTTTAAAAGTTTTGTTTTTTTCTAAATCTACATAACTACAAACATCTGTAACTTGCTGTTCATAATTGAACTTAGCTAACTTGCTATATTTTAATATGGTATTATTTTTTTCATACACTAAACCTTCAACAGAAACGATATCATTCTTGGGATTTACGACTTGTACAAAAAGTTGCTTTTCACCTTCAGCAATACCTTCATTTTTGTCAATTGTAAAACAAACTCTAATTTGTTCTATTGTTTTAGCTTTACTTGCATTAGCATTCTCTGTTAAAAATTTCACTCCTTTGACTTGTAAATTCGTGATTTCAAATTTAGAATCATTGTAAGTTATTTTCTGAACAACTTTCTCCTTCGTTTCTTCTGGTTTAACTAATGCTTTTATTTTTTCGATTTCTTTTAATCTTTCTTGTAATATATTGATAGTATCTTTGATAGACTCAATCTGTTTGTTAAGATCCGTAAGATTTTTAAATTTAAGTTCCGATTTAGAATTTTTACTATTTAGATTCTTCGCATTTAAATTTTCAAAACTTTTATCATAATTATTATACAACATAGCCACCGAATCATATTTTTCAATAATTTCGGATAATTGGTTTTGTGTCAACAAACTTTCTTGCTTTAAATTAGCTTGAAGTTCTTTCGATGATTTATTATCTTTATAACTCTTAAAGAACACTATCAGTAAAAAAACCGAAAGCGTGAGTATGATTAATTTGTAAGAATTATTTTTGTTTGATGACATACTTTGTTATTTTTACTAAATATAAAATTATTGTTTAAATATGTTGAAAATTCTCGATGAAATACAAAAAAATCTGTTAAATACCCTTTTCCCTGTTTTTTGTAACGGCTGTA
>MGWJ01000155.1 GCA_001800945.1 Flavobacteria bacterium RIFCSPLOWO2_12_FULL_31_7 | reverse complement strand
TCGGTTTTGTTTTCTCCAAAGATATTTTTAAAAAAACTCATATTTCGTCATATTTTAAGACATTTTGTCGTTTTTATTTGGTTAAAACCTTTAAAAACCCGACATTTTGTCGTTTAATTGAATTTGGAATATAAATTGACCAAAATCTTTGCAAATATACTATTCAATTGTATAAAGTAATGTTAGTTTAATCACAAAAAAATATGAACTTAAATAATTTAACCATTAAATCGCAAGAAGCTTTGCAACAAGCACAGCAAATTGCACAAAGTTTTGGGCAACAACAGCTTGAAAACGAACACATTTTTAAAGCTATTTTAGAAGTGGATTCGACAGTTACACCATTTATTTTGAAAAAAGTAAATGTTAATATCGATTTGTTTCAAAAAGTATTAGATAGTACGATTCAGAGTTTTCCTAAAGTTTCTGGCGGAGAAATTATGTTATCTCGTGACGCTTCTTCAACTTTAAATGAAGCCTCAATTTTAGCCAAAAAAATGAATGATGATTTTGTTTCTATTGAGCATATCATCTTAGGTATTTTCAAATCGAAAAGTAAAGTCGCACAAATATTAAAGGATCAAGGTGTAACCGAAAAAGATTTAGTTACTGCAATTACAGAACTTCGAAAAGGAGAAAGAGTAACATCATCTTCCGCAGAAGAAACGTATGATGCTTTAAATAAATACGGAAAAAATCTAAATGATTTAGCTCAAAATGGGAAGTTAGATCCTGTAATTGGTCGAGATGAAGAAATTCGTAGAGTGTTACAAATTTTAACACGTAGAACTAAAAATAATCCAATGTTAGTGGGTGAACCTGGTGTGGGTAAAACGGCTATTGCTGAAGGATTAGCGCACAGAATTGTAGATGGTGATGTACCAGAAAATCTAAAAGATAAAATCGTATATTCTTTGGATATGGGCGCGCTTATCGCTGGAGCGAAATACAAAGGAGAATTTGAAGAAAGATTAAAAGCCGTAGTAAAAGAAGTAACCGCTGCGGAAGGAGATATCATTCTTTTTATTGATGAAATTCATACCTTAGTTGGTGCAGGTGGTGGAGAAGGTGCGATGGATGCAGCGAATATTTTAAAACCAGCTTTAGCTCGAGGCGAATTACGTGCTATTGGTGCTACGACTTTAGATGAATATCAAAAATATTTTGAAAAAGATAAAGCCTTAGAACGTCGTTTTCAAAGAGTTACAGTAGATGAACCGGATACAGAAAGTGCGATATCGATTTTACGTGGAATCAAAGAAAAATACGAGGCACATCATAAAGTTCAAATCAAAGACGATGCAATTATTGCCGCGGTAGAATTATCTCAAAGATATATTACAAATCGATTTTTACCAGATAAAGCCATTGATTTAATGGACGAAGCGGCTTCAAAATTACGTATGGAAATCAATTCAAAACCAGAAGAATTAGATGTTTTGGATAGAAAAATTATGCAATTAGAAATCGAAATTGAAGCCATTAAGCGTGAGAATGACGAATCGAAATTAAAAATTTTAAACATTGAATTGTCTGAACAGAAAGAACAACGTAATGAAATTTACGCGAAATGGAAATCAGAAAAAGATATTGTTGATGCGATTCAAAATTACAAACAACAAATTGAAGATTTTAAAGTAGAAGCAGAACGTGCAGAACGCGAAGCAGAATACGGAAAAGTAGCAGAAATTAGATACGGTAAAATCATCGAAGCACAAAAGAAAGTAGATGAGTTGCAAATCGAATTGTTGGAAAATCAAAGCGAAAAATCGTTAATCAAAGAGGAAGTTACTCAAGAAGATATTGCTGAAGTTGTTGCCAAATGGACAGGAATTCCAGTGACTAAAATGCTACAAAGCGAACGTGAAAAATTACTGAATTTAGAAGATGAATTGCACAAAAGAGTAGTCGGACAAGAAGAAGCTATTGAAGCGATTTCAGATGCTGTGAGAAGAAGTCGTGCCGGTTTACAAGACATGAAAAAACCATTAGGAACATTTCTTTTCTTAGGAACAACTGGTGTTGGAAAAACAGAATTAGCCAAAGCGTTAGCCGATTATTTATTCGATGATGAAAATGCGATGACTCGAATTGATATGAGTGAATATCAAGAACGTCATAGTGTCAGCAGATTAGTCGGTGCTCCTCCAGGTTACGTTGGGTATGATGAAGGCGGACAATTAACAGAAGCTGTTCGAAGAAGACCGTATTCGGTAATTTTGTTAGATGAAATTGAAAAAGCGCATCCTGATACTTTTAATATTTTATTACAAGTTTTAGATGAAGGAAGATTAACCGATAATAAAGGTCGTTTAGCAGATTTCAAAAACACGATTATTATCATGACCTCGAATATGGGAAGTCATATTATTCAGGAGAAATTCGAAAACATGAAGGGAAGCTTGGAAACCGCAATGGAATTGGCAAAAGTTGAGGTTTTAGGCTTGTTGAAACAAACGGTCCGACCAGAATTTATCAATAGAATTGACGATATTGTAATGTTTACGCCTTTAACGAGTGCGAATATCAAGCAAATTGTAGGTTTACAATTGAAATCGGTATTCAAAATGTTAGAAAATCAACACATTTCAATGACTGCAACGGATGAAGCCATTGACTATTTAGCTCAAAAAGGGTACGAACCAGAATTCGGAGCCCGACCAGTAAAAAGAGTCATTCAGCGTGAAGTTTTAAATAAACTGTCTAAAGAAATCTTAGCCGGAAATATTAAAACAGATGCCATTGTTTTGATTGATTGTTTTGATAATCAATTGGTTTTTAGAAATCAGGAATAAGTAAAAATAGTGTCAAACTTTAAGTCTAGTAGTTAAAAGATTACTAGACTTTTTTTATATTTACTAAAATTAGTCAAGAAAACTATGCATCCAGATATTCAAAAATACAATAACAATCAAGTTGGAGAAAGTTATCTAATTTGTACTCATTTGTGCGATATTATTTCGGAAAACTTTCCCGAAGCGGAAAACAAAGTTTGGCATGCGCATCCTGTTTGGTTTTTAGATGGAAATCCGATTGTGGGTTACGATAAATTAAAAGATTCTGTAAGATTAATGTTTTGGAGCGGCGCTAGTTTTGAAGAAGAAGCTCTCGAAAATGGTTCTGGAAAGTTCAAAGATGCTTCGAAAAGATATACAACTGTTTCAGAAATTAATAAAGAAGAAATAATCCGTTGGATAGAAAAATCTAAAATCATACAATGGGATTATAAAAATATTGTCAAGCGAAAAGGTGTTTTGGAACGTTTAGTTTAATCGGTTTTTTGTAGTTTTGAATAAAATTCATCAAAATGATTCACTTAATCGTAGGCAATACAGGTTCGGGAAAAACTACTTATTGCAACCAATTGAAATGTCAAAACAAAGGCATAATTTTTTCAATTGACACTTGGAATAAAACCTTATTTTTATCAGACAAAAAAGAAACGGATGGATTAGAATGGTTTTTGGAACGTATTGACAGAGCTGAAGAAATGATTAAAAATCTAATTCTTCAATTAGAAAATGCAGGCACAGATTCTATTTTAGATTTAGGCTTGTCCAAGTTCTCACATCGAGAAAAATTCAGAAAATTCGCTTCGGATAACAAATTAGAAATTCAACTTCATTATCTAAATCTTTCAAAAGAAGAAAGATGGCAAAGAATTTTAAAACGAAATGCAGAAAAAGGAATCACTTACGAATTTGACGTAACTTTAGAAGATTTTAATTTTATGGAAAATTGGTTTGAACAACCTACAGATTTGGAATTAAATGAAGCGATAATTATTTCGTGATATTTAATTTTAGAAAATAGAAAACAAAATGGATACAATTACATTTTCAGATTTTACTAAAGTAGCTATGCACGTAGGTACTATTATTCATGCGGAAGTTTTTCAAGAAGCAAAAATTCCTGCTTATAAAGTTATTATCGATTTTGGTGAAATTGGTATCAAAAAAACATCAGCGCAAATTACCAAATTATATCAACCAGAAGATTTAATTGGGAAACAAGTTGTAGCTGTAGTGAATTTTCCACCCAAGCAAATTGCAAATTTCATGAGTGAATGCTTAATTTTAGGTGCAGTTGGTGATGATAATGTTGTTTCTTTAATCGCACCCAACCATGAGATGAAAAATGGATTGAAAATTGGATAAAATAAATTAAATAAATTCTTTACATTTGAAATTCAACCTTAAAAACAACTTAATATGAATCAGATTATTTTAAAGAATGGATTTTTTGGAGGTTTAATCGTTTCAGCTGTGATGTGTTTTGTAACTTATTCGATGAAATCCAATCCAAATGTAGAACCCAACATGTTTATCGGATTCGGAAGTATGATTTTAGCTTTCTCTTTTGTGATTTTTGGAATTTTGCAACAACGTAAAGCAAGTCAGGATGTTATTAGTTTTGGAAATGCTTTTAAAACTGGAATTCTAATTGCTTTTATTACTTCAACAATTTATGTACTAGTTTGGTTAGTCATTTATTATAATTTTTTCCCAGATTTTATAGAAAGATATTCAGAAATTGTCCTGAAAACAACGCCTACAGAGGAAATAGCAACCAAGCAAGAAGAACTAAAGTGGATGAAAAAGGTTTATAGTTCTCCACTTGGAATTATTGGGATGACTTACGTAGAAATTTTTCCATTAGGAATTGCCTTTTCACTAATAAGTGCATTCTTCTTAAAGAAGAAATAATATTATATTTTTAAAACCGACTCAAATTTGTGTCGGTTTTTTTATTTTTGCCAACATGAATTTATTTGAACTTTTTGCCCAATATGATATTTCTATTCTAATAATTATAGCAATTGCTTCACTTTTTGCTGGTTTTATTGATGCTGTTGTGGGCGGCGGCGGTTTAATTCAGTTTCCAGCATTCATGATTTTATTTCCAAATTCTACAATTCCAACGGCCTTCGGAACAAATAAAATCGCTGGACTTTCCGGAACTTCCATCGCAGCTATGCAATATGCAAAACGGGTGCAATTCAATTGGAAATTATTATCAATTACAGCCGTTACTTCTTTTGTGTTTTCTTTTATTGGTGCGAAATTAGTCAGCCAAATTAATGTCAATATTCTAAAACCTTTTATCTTTTTTATGTTAATTGCCATCGCAATCTATACGTTTAAGAAAAAAGATTTTGGATCTCTTCCTTCCAAAAAATTATCCCAAAAAAGGAAATATATTTACGGCATACTTTTAGGAATACTAATTGGATTTTATGATGGTTTTTTAGGTCCAGGAACAGGAAGTTTTTTAGTTTTAGGATTTGTTGCTTTATTAGGATTCGAGTTTTTAGAAGCTTCAGCTTATGCGAAAGTAATTAATTGTGTCACCAATGTTTCGGCGCTTTATGTATTTATTTCTCAAGGGAATTATATTCTAGAAATCGCAATTATTATGGCAGTTTTCAACATTATTGGAAGCAGTATTGGTTCTCGAATGGCAATTTTAAGAGGAAATGCTTTTATCAGACAACTGTTTCTTTTTGTGGTTTGCATTATGATTATTCGTTATGGATTTGATGTTTTTTTTAGTTAGATTTGTTTAACTCAAAAAACAACACTTTTTTTATGAAGAAATTACTATTCCTTACAAGTGTATTTCTACTATTATCTTGTGAATCGACCAAGCGTTTTAATGAAAGTTTATCGCAACCTATTTCAGTTACGAAACTTCAAAATGATGTTGATTTCTCTTATAAAAAAATTAAGCAATTACACCCCAAATTATATTGGTACATTTCGAAAGAAAAACTAGACTATAAATTCGACAGCTTAAAAAAGTCTATAAATAAACCCATGTCGGGATTGGCGTTTTACAAAGAGTTGAGTCAAGTTGTTAAAACCATTGGTCAAGGCCATTTAGGCATTTCTCCAAGTTTAGAAAGGTTATCAAAAAAAGAACAAAAACTACTTAAAAAAAGAGGAAAATCTGCTTTTTCACAATTTGATTTCGAATTTATTGATAACAAATTAATCATTTTAAAAAATCGTTCTCGTCACGATATTAAAGAAAATACAGAGGTGCTTTTAGTTAATAATGAAAGACCTTCAGACTTAATTTCGATGTATAAAACCAGAATTTCTTCTGACGGATATAATAAAACTTTTTATCCTCATTATCTAGGAAGAAACTTTGGTGTGTTTTATAATTTAGATAAAGGTAAAGTGCAAGATAGTATAAAATTGCTTCTTAAGTTAGAAGATAAGGATTCTCTATTTGTGATAAAAAGAGATACTTTCGGAACTAATTCTAAAGCAAGTAGCATCAAATTATCTAAGAAAGAACAGAAAGAAAAAATGAAGTTTAATAGCAAATATGGCTATAATAAAGATACCAAAACCTTCACGCGTGAATTAAAATTTATTGAAAACGATAGCACAACAGCAATATTAACTATCAAGCAATTTAATAACGGAAATTCGGCCGATTTTTATAAAGAATCTTTTGAGAAATTAGCTGCTAGTAATACCAAAAATTTAATTATAGATTTGCGAAATAATCCTGGAGGAAGATTGTTCGAAATTGGCGATTTATACAGTTATTTAACTCCTGAACCTTTTGTTTTTATTGACGATTATGAAGTGGTTTCTCGTACAAGTAAATTACATGTAGATTATTTTAAAGGTGGCGGGCCAGTTGTGAAATTTTTCAAGATTTTAGGCGCACCATTTTTCTATTCGATTACGTATTTTAAAGTGCGAAAAGAAGACGATAAGTTTTTATTTGGAACAAAATTATCAAAATTAAGTCAGCCTAAACCTAACAATTTTAAAGGAAAAGTGTACGTTTTAATTAATGGTGGAAGTTTCTCTGCATCGAGTATCATTTCTTCCAATTTAAAATCTACTAAACGGGCCTTTTTTGTTGGCGAAGAAACTGGTGGTGCTTACAATGGAACTGTAGCTGCACAAATGCCTTTAGTACAATTACCCAATAGTAAAGTGAATTTAAAAATAGGTTTGGCTTTAGTTAGCGCTTTTGGGAAAACAGATATTGAGGGAAGAGGAATTTTTCCTGATAAAGAAATTATTCCAACGATTGAAGATAGAAAAAACAAAATTGACCCCGAATTAAAATGGGTTTTAGACGATATCAAACGAGAAAAAGAAGTAGAAGAGTTGTTGAAAGGGAAAGAGCCAAGTAAAAAGTAAAAGTATACAAATAAATAGTTACAACGCAGATCAAAGAAATTATATGAATTTTTTAAAATTTCTTTAATCAGTGTTTAAAAAAATAAAAACATTTTTGTAAATAAATTATGAAAACATTAAAAATATACATCGTTTTATTTCTTGTAGGACTAGCAATTTCAGCTATTCAACCGAAAGAATATTTTACATGGTTTTTAGAAGTAGTACCAGCTATTATTGGACTTTTAGTTTTGATTTTTACTTATAAGAATTTCCAATTTACAAATTATACCTACTTTTTCATTTTATTACATTGCTTCATTTTATTTTTGGGCGGACATTACACGTATGCGGAAGTGCCTTTATTTGATTGGATTAAAGAAACGTTTGATCAAACCAGAAATAATTACGATAAAGTAGGACATTTTGCTCAAGGTTTTGTACCAGCAATGATTGTCCGTGAATTATTTATTAGAAAAAATGTAATTGCCAATAAAAGCTATTTCAATTTTATAATTATTTCCATTTGTTTAGCGATTAGCGCTGCTTACGAATGGATAGAGTGGTGGGTTTCTATTTGTACTGGCGATGGTGGCGATGCGTTTTTAGGCACACAAGGTTACGTTTGGGACACACAATCAGATATGCTTTTAGCGACAATAGGTGCGGTTTGTATGGTGGTGTTTTTTAGTAAAAGTCAAGACAAAGCGATTGAATTATTAAAAGAGCCAAGTAAAAAGTAAAAAGTGCCAAGTAAAAAGAGTTACAACACAGATTTAAGAAATTATATAAATTTTAAGAATTTCTTCAATCTGTGTTTTAAAAAATCAAGATAAATCGATTAGTCATCATAAACATAAAAAAATCATGCTTACTATAAATTTTCAACCTTTTCCAAATTTAGAATCTGAACGATTAGTTTTTAGAAGACTTAAAGACTCAGATGCGCCAGAAGTTTTTAAGATTAGAAGTAATCCAGAAAGAATGAAATTCATTCCAAGACCAATTTTACAAAATGAGGAAGAGGCTTTGGCAATGATTCAAATGATGAATACTAAAATTGATGAAAATACCGATATTAATTGGGGTGTTTGCTTAAAAAATTCAGATAAAATTATTGGTTTTATGGGATTTTATAGAGTACAACCAGAAAGTTATCGTACTGAAATTGGCTACATGATTTTGCCAGAATATGATGGAAAAGGATATGTGTCAGAATCAGTAACAACAATGTTAAACTATGCTTTTAATACTGTTGGTTTTCATTCTGTTGAAGCCGTTATTGATCCAAATAATTTTGGCTCTGCACGGGTTTTAGAAAAAAATGGTTTCAGAAAAGAAGCTCATTTTATTGAGAATTTTTTCTGGAATAACGAATTTATAGATTCTGTACATTATGGAATCTTAAAAAGAGAATTTGTAAAATAATATGAGATTATTTCAAAAACAATTTGAAGAAGTAAAAGAATTACTTCATTTCGGAAATTATTCGCAAGTCATTAAACGTGTGATTGATTTTACTTTAGATACTGAAAATGTTAAATTTTATAAGGCAACTAATGCTTTCTTAAACTGGTACGATTCCAATGAAACTTCTCCACAGGTAAAAGAACAGTTGAGTGTTTTACTAGAAAAATTACATGAATTTTTATCACAAAAAGAACAAGTTCCTAATGAATTACTTATTTCAGTTAAAAACGTAATAAAAAAATACCATTCTGATTTTACTTTAGGACCAATCAATTTAAATATTAATACTGGTGAAATTATTGGTTTAGTGGGTGAAAATGGAAATGGAAAAACCACTTTATTAAGAAGTTTGTGCAAAGAATTACATCCTACTTCAGGTGATGTTTTTTTCTTATTTAATTACGATTCGGATTACGATTTACGAACTAAATTAGTGTATATTCCACAACGAACCGCTACTTGGCGTGGAAGCATGTATGAAAATTTACAATTCACAGCCAGTTGTTACGGTTACAAACCAGAAGAAAATTACTTAGTTGTCGATTTAGTAATGACGCGTTTAGGGCTAAGAAAATTTAGAAGTTACAAATGGAATGGTTTATCTTCCGGATACAAAATGCGATTTGAATTAGCCAGAATGTTGCTAAGAAAACCACAAATATTATTAATTGATGAACCTTTAGCAAACTTAGACATTTTAGCTCAACAAACCGTTTTAGACGATTTTAAACATATTGCCAATTCGCCATTCCGACCAATTGCTATTGTGTTGAGTTCGCAACAATTATATGAAGTGGAAAAAACATCTAGCCAAGTAGTATTTTTAAAAAACGGTTTGCAACGCAATTTAACGGAAGAGGATTCAGAAGAAAAACAGTTTATCGTTGAATTTGAAACCACGGAAACAATAAGTGTTTTGAATGAAAAATTAAATACACTTCATCTGATTTCTTTAGAACAAAACGGGGGAACTTTAATTGCTACTTTTCCAAACGATGTCACCATTACAACGTTTATGAAAGCTTGTATTAACGAGCAAATAGAGCTTAATTATCTAAGAAACATTTCTAATTCTACACGAAGATTTTTCGTAAAATAAATACTATGTTTAAAAAAATTCAAAACCATTTATTACTAAAATATCCACTTTTATGGAACACTAAGTTTGTTCCTATGCTTGTGATTGGAAGTGTCTTAAACATCATTTATTTCGGAATAGGTTATACCAACGGAATAATTGATTTTTCAGGTAAAATTGATTTAGATATTGAACAAGATTCTTTTTTAATTTTTGGCGCTTTTTTTAATAGTATCCTGTTGATTATTTGGTTGATTTATTATGTGAGAAACAATTCTTTCTCTAGTTTTTATACCAAAAAACCGAATTCATTATTTTATGAATACTTACAAATATTCATAATTTGCCTTCTTTTTTCAGTTTTTCCTTTGTTTTATATTATCGGAAAGCAAGAACATCAGAAAAGTTATTTGTCAAAATCGGAATTAGAAAAAAATCTAAAAATTATCAGTAAAGCCGACTTTTTTATTGATGGTGAATATGAAACAACTGCAATTGATACTGCAAAATCAGTAGAACACGATGACTATACCGAAACCGTAAATTATGATTACATCGTATATAATGGAGAAATTTATAATCAATATTCTTTACTTAACAGAAAAACATTTTATTTTGATAATTATACTCAATATTATTATGGCTCAGATTATCGAGATGCTGCGACAATAAATAACGATAGTTTAATCAGAACTTATCTCTATTCGAACAACAAAACTGAAGTCAAAAAAATAATGAGCGACTATTTAAAAGTCGTTCATAAACATAATATAAAAACTAATTTAACGGTAGAAAATTGGTTTAAAACGGTGTACCATTATCCAAAGTTTGAAAATTATCGCACCATTAGACCTTATTTCAAACAGAAGGAAACAAATAGAGATGTAAATGAATATAATACTTATGGTTATCAATATTATTCTCCTTCCAATAAAGAATATTCTAATTTATTTGTAGATCAAAATTTATTGATAAAAAACTATATAAAAATACTGAAAGCTTATACGAATAAGAACATTGATAAAGATGTAGTGGCCATTATTCTCTTCTTTGCTTTTTCTTTGAGTTTATTGATATTTAGTTTTAGAGTTACTTGTTTTAAAAAATGGTTAATCGCGTTACTTTCAACTGGTTTTTTTAGCTTACTGATTGGATTAATTTGTGCGTTAATTTATGAAAATGTACAACCCAGAATTCCAGAATATTACTTTGTATTTTTAGCTATTTTACTTGTACTTTGTAATGCCACGTATTTGTTTGTAACGATTTCAAAGAATACAACAAAAAAACATACTGAAATTTCATTAAATATATTTATTTGGTCGTTTTCTTTTGTTTTACTAGCGGTGTATTTTATCATTGCCGATTTTTTACATATTTATAGTAGAGATGAATCGAATGATTTAGATACGGTATTTTATGCTTTTCAAAATAATTTAGGATATTTTGTAATGGTAAACATTTTTATCAGTATCGTTTTCTTATACTTTTTTTCAAAAACAATTTATAAATGGAAAGGAATTTCCGAACACTAATATGATAGTCACTATTTCAAATTCGCAACTTTCAGCTACTATAAATACTTTGGGAGCTGAATTAATTTCACTAGTAAAAACCAACAAAAACTACATTTGGCAAGTGGATGAAACCTACTGGAACAAAACATCACCAATTTTATTTCCAATTGTGGGTCGTTTGAAAAATGATAGTTATACATATAATGGAGAAACGTATGAGCTACCACGACACGGTTTTGCCAGAAATATGGAGTTTTCTTTCGATAAAAGAAGCGAACATCAAGTGATTTTTGAACTAAATGAATCGGAAGAAACCAAGCAAAATTATCCTTTCGATTTTAAGTTGTTAATGGCTTATACGTTAATTGATAACGAATTAGTAATTGAATATTTTGTTCGAAATCAATCTGATGAAGTATTACCATTTTCTATTGGAGCACATCCTGCGTTTGCCATTAAGGGTAATTTTGAAGATTATTCGTTACAATTTAATAAAGAAGATATTTTCGAAACGAATCATTTAGAAAATGAAAGTTTTAATGAAAAAACTACTTTAGTGGAAACGGAAAACAATGCCATTTCTCTAAATTATGTGTTATTTGAAAAAGATGCTTTAGTTTTTAAACATTTGCATTCTAATGAAGTGGTGTTGAAACATCAAAACCAAAATGTTCTTAAAGTGAATTATGATAATTTTCCCTATTTAGGAATTTGGACCAAAGAAAACGCACATTTTTTATGCATAGAACCATGGTGTGGCTTAGCGGATGTTGTAACTCATAATGGAAATTTGGAAGACAAAGAAGGTCTCAATCATTTACCAGCTGGTGAAGATTTCTTGAGAGCCATTCGAATTGAAATATTGGAATAATTTTAAATCCTAGGCTTATTCAATCTTCTATCATACAAAACAATACTTCCAGCAATAGAAACATTTAAACTTTTATCCGAATTAAATTTTACTAAATGATGGCATTTTTCCATGGCTTTTTTGGTTAAGCCGTGGTCTTCTGCTCCAAGTAAATATACACAACGTTGTGGATGATGAAAAGTTTCTAAATCTACAGCGGTATCGTCTAATTCTACACCAACTAGTCTGGCACCTTTTGGTAGGTTTTCGTAAAAGGCTTCAAAGGTATCATAATGAAAATAAGGAATGGCTTTTACAGCATTATGTGTATCGCATGCTTGTTTGGCATAACGTTTTCCAATTGTAAAAATAAAACTGGCACCAAAATTTTGAGCTGTACGCCAAAGCATACCCAAGTTTTCTGGAGTTTTTCCGTTTTGTATGCCTATGCCAAAGAATTCGTTTATAAAATTGTCGTTCATTTTTGGGTAATGGGGTGTTTTAACCGCAAGGTTCGCAAAGTTTTATACAACGGTAATCGTATTTCCAACTTCGTATTTATTTTTACTTGGCTCTTTTCGCTTGACTCTTTTCAACTAACGAACTAAATCATTCGTTGTAATTCTTTCTTATTGGTAATGGTTATTTTTTTACCTTGTAAAGAAATCCAGCCTTCTTTATTAAATTCAGATAATAAACGGATACAACTTTCAGTAGCGGTACCAATCATTCCAGCAATTTCATCACGAGATAATTGTAGTTTTAAACTTCCATCGTCATTACTACCAAAATCTGATTCTAATTTCAATAAAGTTTCTGCTAAACGTTGTTTTACGGTTTTTTGTGCCAAATTCACCATGTTATCATCGGCATCTTTTAAATCGCCACAAACAGATTTCATCATGTTCAAAGAAAACTGATTGTTCTCATTAAAAAATTGTAAAATTTCTTGCTTCGGAATAAAACATACTTGCATATCTTCAATAGCAATAGCACTCAAATTAGTAGATTCTTCACTAATTAAGGAACGTTGACCTAATAATTCCCCTTTTTTAACTAATTTTACAATTTGATCTTTTCCGTTATCGCTAAGTTTTGATAATTTACAAACGCCATCTTTGATGCAATAAATTCCGTTTAAAGAATCTCCTTCATCAAAAATAGTTTCCCCTTTTTTAACAACGTACGAAGTTTTACAATCTGCTATTCTAATTAATTCGTCCTTATTTAATGCTTTTAAAGCACTAAATTCTCTCACTATACATTGTTCACATTTATTCATAAGTCAAAATTAATTAGAGTTTTTACAAATTTACGAATTGTATGACAAATATCATATTATACTTATAAATAAAATTTCATCTTTGTATTAGGTAAAATGAGCATTATTATGGACAATAAAAATTGTTTTCACTGTGGTAAAGAATATACTACAAGAGAAGAAATACAATTTGACGCAAAATCATTCTGTTGTGTAGGATGCAAAACAGTGTACGAGATTTTTAGTCAAAACGATTTAACGTGTTATTACGATTTTCAATCGGCTACTGGAGCAACACCATTAGAGATTAAAGGTAAATATGATTTTTTAGACGATGAAAAAATTCAATCCAAATTATTGGAATTCCAAGAAAATAACACACATATTGTTTCCTTATACATACCACATATTCACTGTAGTTCATGTATTTGGATTTTGGAAAATTTACAAAAACTTCAAAAGGGAATAAGTACTTCTCAAGTTAATTTTACACAAAAGAAAGTCAGAATTACTTACAATGCGGAAACGACTTCACTAAAAGAAATCGTATATCTGCTTTCATCCATTGGTTACGAACCTTATATCAGTTTAGAAAATTACGAAACGGGTAAAAAAGAAATTGATAGAAGTTTAATTTACAAACTAGGAATTGCCTTTTTCTGTTTCGGAAACATCATGCTTTTATCGTTTCCAGAATATTTTGAAGTTGACGAGTTTTGGATCAACAAATACCGAAATTTCTTTAGAACTTTAATTTTCTTTTTATCCTTACCGTCTTTTTTATATTCGGCAAGTGGTTATTATATTTCTGCTTATAAAAGTATCAAATCAAAGATGTTAAATATTGATATTCCTATTGCTTTAGGAATTATTGTCATGTTTGTACGAAGTGTGATTGATATTACTTTTGATTATGGTCAAGGTTTTTTTGACAGTTTAACAGGATTGGTTTTCTTTATGTTATTAGGGAAATTATTCCAACAAAAAACGTATGATTTTTTATCTTTTGAACGCGATTATAAATCGTATTTTCCAATTGCGGTTACTAAAATTAATACTGAAGGTAAGGAAGAACCATGTCAGATTTATGATATTGAAAAAGGCGACCGATTAATT
>MGWJ01000154.1 GCA_001800945.1 Flavobacteria bacterium RIFCSPLOWO2_12_FULL_31_7 | reverse complement strand
TGACCTTGTAATAATTCTGTTTCAATTTTATTACTTAAAACGATATTCGCTCCAGTTTTATAGTCTAGTATGTTTTTTGATTTTTTAGTGTAACCTTCTAAACTAATTTCATAAATTTCATTAAGATTTTTATATAGTCCAATTGAAAATTGTTCTCCAATTTGTGGTTTAACATTGATGTCTGAAAGTTTCCAAATATCAGTTGGTGTTTGTGTAGTGTTTGTGCTTAATAAATGAATGTATTGATAGGTTTTGTCATATCCAATTTTAGTTGACAAAGTGCTAGTTAACATATATCTGGCAGAAATTCTTGGTTCAAATCCACCATATTGTTGTATCACTTCATTGTTTTTGTATTGTTTAGTTTCAAGTAAAGTGGCATCGTTTTTTGGTAAACCTGATTCGTAAATTCTTTGTGTATTCGCACCTAAATAATTGAAAGTGGTATAACGGCCTCCAATATTTATTAATAATTTATCGGTTAGTTTGGCTTCTGTTTTTAAATATACAGAAGATTCTAAAGCTTTTTCATTTATTAAATCAATCGGAACAATTAAACTTGAGGCTTCTTTTGGATTTAAGAATCCTGGATTTATTTTATACAATTTGGTAGCTAAACCATAATTTACAGTAAATTTATTATTTAGCTTATTCTCGAATTTTAATTGCAGGTTAGTTTCGTTGATATTAAAACCAGATTTAAATGATAATTTATTGTCAATTTTATTTGAATAATCTACTCCATATTTATAATCACTATTGTTTAGTAATAATTGCGAACTCATTTTACTAGAAAATTTATGTTCCCAATTAATTCCTAATAATCTGTTGTTATAATTAAATAACGAATCAGATGTGATTTTAAATTTATCATCACTGTAATATAGTGAAGCTTGAATAGTATTGTTTTTGTTTATTTCATGACTGTATTTTGTAAAGAAATCATAAAAAGAAGCGCTGCTTTTTTTCAGTTGCTCATCTTTCAAACTTTTTAAAATCCAATCAGAATAAGTTGCTCTAAATCCTGCAATTACAGCAGATTTATTTTTTACAACCGGAACATTTACAAATAAATTACTTGTAACAGGACCAATTCCACCTTCACCAGATAATTTTGTGTTTACTGGTTTTTTTGTTTTTAAATCGATTACTGATGACAAACGGCCACCATATTCTACTGGAATACTTCCTTTGTAAATGGTTACACTTTTTAAACTATACGGATTTACTGAAGAGAAAAATCCTAAAAAGTGAAACGGATTATATAATGAGATATCATCTACTAAAATTAAATTTTGATCTGCATTTCCACCTCTAACATTTAGTCCACTTGAACCTTCTCCAGTAGTTTTAATTCCAGGCATAATTGTAGCGATTTTAAAAACATCTTGTTCACCCAATAAAACAGGTACATTTTTCATGTTCTCTAAATCGATTGAAGTGGCACCCACTACAGAAGTTTTTATTTTAGCCTGAATTTTATTGGTTATAACAATTTCTTTAATTCCAATTGTTTTTTGACTAATATTAAAGTCTAAAGTTCCATTTTCACTAATGTATATTTTTTTGTTATTTCCTTTAGCGTTAATAGTTTCTACAACAATAATGTGTGTGCCTGTTGGGACTTCTAAACTATAAAAACCGCTGTCATCTGTAGTGGTTTCAATGTTTCTGTTGTATACTTTAATTTTTACATTTTTAATTGGTTCATCTGTTTCAATGTTTTTGATAAAACCTGAAATAGTATGTTTTGAAGAAGAATTTCCTCTTTTTTGTTTTCCAATATAAATGATGTCGTTATCAAAGTTAGAAATATCATTTTTATTTTGAATGGTTGTATTTTCTCCTGATTTAGTATTAGTTTTAAAATAATTATCTACAAAATAGTCATATACAATTCTGTTTTGAGTTAAAATTATTTTGTTATTGTCTATGAAGTAATTTAAAGAAGTATTTGAGAATAACGCACTTAAAATGGTTTCTAAAGGGGCGTTTTTAAAGTCTTCTGTTATTGTTTTCTTTTCTGCTTCCAACCATTTTTCGTCATAGTAAAATGATACAGCTTGTTTCTCTTCTAATTTTTTTAATGATTGAGAAATAGTTTCGTTTTCAAAAGAAATTGTAATACTGTCTTTTTTTGTTTGAGAAAAAACTACAATTTGAAATAAAAATAAAAATATTGAAAGTGCTTTTTTCATTAAATTATAGTTTTAAATAAGTTTTGGTAAAATACTTGAATGTTATTATCTTTTTGAGTTCTGTTTTCTTTGTAGAATTGTTTGATTTCCTTTTTTAAAGTAGGAAATAGTTTAATGATATCATTTTTAGATGAAATTTCCTCTAATTTATTGTTGTAAAAGATGTAGTAAACTTTATAATCGTAAAAAATGTATGATAATTTATCTGAACGAGGATCTACTTTCATCGTTTTTTTGTGTTTGATGTATAGTGTACTTTTCTCGTTAATTTCGTTTTCTTCAAAATAACCTGCACTTACAACATTGTCACCTGAAACGGTTTCGATTTTTTTGAATTTTTTATTTTTAAGAATGAAATAATCTACTTGTTTGGTAATTAAACTAGTTTCTAAAACCAATTGTAAATTTGATTTAAAAATCAGTACATCTTCAAAAACATCATATTTTATGTTTACGTCATAATATGTCTGATTATTGTATTGTAACACACCGTTATTGTATTTGTTTTCAAAAAACTGTGATGTGTTTTGTGAAGTGTTAACGTATTTATTGTTGTAAACGATTGCATTATTGTAAGCTAAATTTTCATAGCCAACTATACTGTCGTTTTGTTTAATGAAGTTTTTGTTTTGCGAGAAACAGCCTAAACTGAAAATCAAAACAGGTAGTAGAAGTAGTTTTTTGATTAACATGGTAAAATTTTTTGTGAATTTATATAAAAATTCTTACAATGCAAAAAATCCCGATAACTTTAACAGTTTCGGGATTTAAATCTTATGAAATTAAAAGATTATGCTTTTGGAGCGTCGTCTTTTTTCTCTTCTCTTGGAGGTCTTGGTAAAAGTGCTTTTCTAGAAACTTTTTCTTTTCTAGTTTTAGGATCAACACCTAAATATTTCACCATAAATACATCACCCATGTTTACTACATCAGTAACATTTTCAGTTCTTTCCCAAGCTAATTCAGATACGTGTAATAAAACTTCGTTTCCAGGAGCTGCAGTATATTCTACAACCGCACCGAAATCTAACATTTTAATTACTTTCACTTCGTAAGTTTCTCCCATTACTGGTTTAAAGATGATGGAATCAATTTTAGCTAAAACTGTAGCAATTCCGTCTGGATCTGTACCTAAAATTTCAACAACTCCTTGCTCGTCCACTTCGTTAATAACGATAGTTGTTCCAGTAGCTTTTTGTAATTCTTGAATTACTTTACCACCAGGTCCAATTAAAGCACCAATAAAGTTTCCAGGAATCGTTCTTGTGATAATTTTTGGAGCATATTTCTTAACATCAGCTCTTGGAGTAGCGATTGTTTCTGTAATTTTTCCTAAAATATGTAAACGTCCATCACGAGCTTGAGCTAACGCTTGTTCCATGATATCATAACGTAAACCGTCAATTTTAATATCCATTTGACAAGCTGTAATTCAGTCTGCCGTACCAGTTACTTTAAAGTCCATATCTCCTAAATGATCTTCATCACCTAAAATATCAGACAATACGGCGAATTTCTCCCCGTCAGTAATTAGTCCCATAGCGATTCCCGAAACTGGTTTTGTCATTTGAACTCCAGCATCCATTAAAGCCATTGTTCCAGCACAAACGGTAGCCATAGATGAAGAACCGTTAGATTCTAATACTTCAGATACGATACGAATTGTATAAGGACAATCAGCAGGAATCATGTTTTTTAAAGCTCTTTGAGCTAAATTTCCGTGACCTACTTCTCTTCTTGAAGTTCCTCTTAAAGGTTTTGCTTCACCCGTTGAGAAAGGAGGGAAGTTATAATGTAAATAGAATTTTTCTTCACCTTGTTCAGATGGAGAATCTATTTGATTGGCTTCTCTTGAAGTACCTAAAGTTACTGTAGCTAAAGCTTGAGTTTCTCCACGTGTAAATAAAGATGAACCGTGAACTCTTGGTAAATAATCCGTTTCACACCAAATCGGTCTGATGTCAGTTGTTTTTCTACCGTCTAAACGAACGCCTAATTCTAATACTACATTACGAACGGCTTCTTTGTTTGTTTTGTAGAAATATTTAGAAACTAAATCCCCATCAGCAGCTAATTCTTCTTCTGTAAATAAAGCTTTTACTTGTTCTTTTACTTCAGCAAATGCAGCACTTCTTTCGTGTTTAGCTGAACCAACTTTTGCGATATTGTAAATTTTATCGTAAGCAGCTTCTTTTACTTTTTTGTAAATTTCTTCGTTTTCTTTCTCACCTTCGTAAGTACGAATTTCTTTTTTACCAAAAGCTTCTTGTAAACGCAATTGCGCTTGAATTTGAACTTTAATAGCTTCGTGAGCAAATTTGATAGCTTCTACCATTTCTGCTTCTGAAATTTCTTTCATTTCTCCTTCAACCATCGCAACAGAATCCAAAGAAGCACCAATCATCATGTCGATGTCAGATTTTTCTAATTCTTCTCTACTTGGGTTGATAACGAATTTTCCATCAATACGCGCTACACGTACTTCAGAAATTAAGTTGTAAAATGGAATGTCTGAAACGGCTAATGCTGCTGAAGCGGCTAAACCAGCTAATGCATCTGGCATAACTTCTTCGTCGTGAGACATTAACTGAATCATAACTTGAACTTCTGCATGGTAATCATCTGGGAAAAGTGGACGTAAAACACGGTCAACTAATCTCATAGTTAATACTTCGCTATCGCTAGGACGAGCTTCTCTTTTAAAGAAACCTCCTGGGAAACGACCAGCGGCTGCAAATTTTTCGCGATAATCTACCGTTAAAGGTAAAAAATCTACGCTTGGGTTAATGTTACGAGAGGCTACTGCTGTTGCAAGTATCATCGTGTCGCCCATTCTGACTACTACAGAACCGTCAGCTTGTTTGGCTAAACGACCTGTCTCGATTGTGATGCTTCTGCCATCACCTAAATCGATTTTCTCTACAAATAATTGTGGAATCATAAATTTAATTCTCAAAGGTTATACAAAGGGTTAGTTGTGTTGTTGTTGTGTAGTTGTTGTAGTTGTGTCTAACCCAATGAAAAACCAAACTTTTTGTGCTTTTTTTGTAAACAAAAAGGGGCACAAAGCCCCTTTAGTATATTATTTTCTAATTCCTAATTCTTTAATAATTTCACGGTATCTTAAGATATCTTTCTTTTTTAAGTAATCTAAAAGACTTCTTCTTTTACCTACTAAAAGTACTAATGATCTTTCAGTATTATAATCGTGACGATTTTTTTTCAAGTGCTCAGTTAAGTGAGAAATTCTGAATGTGAATAACGCAATTTGTCCTTCTGCTGAACCTGTGTTCTCAGCTTTTCCTCCGTGTTTAGCGAAGATTTCAGCTTTTGTTTCTTTAGTCAAATACATGCTAATATTATTTAAATGATTATTATGTAGATTGAGATTATCTCAATACGGGTGCAAATTTACAATTAATTTTCGAAGTTACAAGTTTATCCCGCTTTTTTATTTTAACCACAGGTTTCTAAATATCTTTTTCTTGTCGTAATCACTCGCTTGTTTTTCGATATTAAACCATCTTTGGTTTCTTGGGTCATTGCCAACTCCGGCTAAATAGGCCCAGTTTCCCCAGTTGCTACATACATCATAATCAATTAATTGTTCTTCAAAATAAGCAGCACCTATTCGCCAATCCATATTTAATTCATTACAAAAATAACTAGCTACGTTTTGTCGGCCTCGATTACTCATAAATCCTGTTAGTTTTAATTCGAGCATATTGGCATTTATGAAATCAGATGGCGTTGTACCGTTAATCCATTGGGATGCTAATTTTTCATTTAAAGATTTGGAATTGACTTTCTCTGATTGAATTCCAGAATATAAGAAAAATTTGGTTTGGTGTTTTTTGAACATGAATCGGAAAAAATCTCTCCAAAGTAATTCGAAAATTAACCAATAAGTAGATTCATTTGCACCAAATTCTTTTTCATATTTTTTGACCTCTGAATAAATATATCGTGGAGAAATACAACCCATGGCTAACCAAGCAGAAAATTTAGAAGAATAATCCGCACCTACCATTCCGTTTCGAGTTTCTTTGTATTTTGACAAACATTTTGTTTCGTAAAAATAATGTTGCAAACGTTTTAAAGCTTCTGTTTCACCACCTTTGAATGGTAGTACGGCACGCTTGTCTTTTTTTGTTTTTTTTAAACCTAATTCTTCAATTTTTGGAACACGAAATTCAGGAATTTCGTGTGAATGAATCGCTAAAGGTTTGTCAAATGGCTTCCTAACCTCCGCATCTTTTTCTGTTTTCTTTCTGAAATTCGTAAACACATCCGGAATGTTTTTTATTGAAAAAGGTAAATCTTCTGCATGATATAAAGTGCTTGTACTACAGGTTTCCAATTCACATCGCAACTTGAATAATTCTTCTTGAACCAATTTTTCAGTTCGTTTTTCTTCAAAAGCAACTTCACGTTTCGCAAACACTTTTTGTATTTTATATTCTTGTACAATTTTTGGAATTTCAATTTCTGGTTTCCCTTTTACAAGAAGTAATCCAGAACCTAATTTTCTTAAATTCGCATCTAAATCTTCAAGCGATTCTAATAAAAATTGTGCTCTGAAACTTCCCGTTTTTTTGAATCCAAAGTTTGTCGTTTCAAAATGCGACTCATCCAAACAATAGACAGGGATTATTTCTTGACTTTGTGAAATAGCTCTGACCAACGTTTCGTTATCTTCAATTCTTAAATCGGTTTTAAACCAAACTAATGCTGTTTTTATCATAACTCATTGATATTTTTTAGATAATAATCGGCTTGTTGTAATAGCGCTGCTTTATCATCGGGTTTCATTTTGTGCCAAACATTGTACATCATTCCAATTCGAGGATTTTTGCTTAATTTATCTTCGTTTTTATCGTAAAAATTCCAATATAAACTATTAAACGGACACGCTTTTTCTCCTGTT
>MGWJ01000153.1 GCA_001800945.1 Flavobacteria bacterium RIFCSPLOWO2_12_FULL_31_7 | reverse complement strand
ACCCAGTTTTTTATTCCACGTGGATTTGCTCATGGTTTTTTAGTATTGAGTGAAACCGCTACTTTTTTCTATAAATGTGATAATTTTTATAATAAAGAAAGTGAAGGTGGTTTAATTTATAACGATGAAACTGTAAATATCGATTGGAATTTTCCAACCGAAAAACTGATCATTTCAGAAAAAGATACGATTTTACCCACTTTAGAAAACGCGAAAAAAGCATGGTAGTTTTAGTAACGGGAGCTAACGGACAATTAGGTCAAGCGATTCAGTCGATTGTAGGAAAGTATCCTTCAATCGATTTTGTGTTTTGTACTTCTTCAGAATTGAATATTACAGATAAAAGCAATTGTGAAACCGTTTTCAATAAATACAAACCACAATTTTGCATCAATGCAGCCGCATATACAGCCGTTGACAAAGCAGAATCAGAACCAGAAAAAGCTTTTGCCATTAATGTTACCGGTGCGCAAAATATAGCTGAGGTTTGTAAAATTCATGACACCATTTTATTACATGTTTCTACCGATTTTGTTTTCGATGCGAAATATGTTGATGGAACAGCATATTACGATAGAGAATTACGATTACCACTAAAAAGTGAAAAAGGATTAACCGAAACCGATGTGCCTTTTCCGGCTGGAATTTACGGTTTAACCAAATTACAAGGCGAACAAGCCATTGAAAGCACTTGGGCAAAGCATTTTATTATTAGAACTTCTTGGGTATATTCTCAATATGCTAATAATTTCATGAAAACCATGTTGCGATTAGCTACTGAAAGAGACAGTTTATCAGTAGTTTCAGACCAAATTGGCACACCAACAAATGCTGTAGATTTAGCGGAAGCATTATTAAAAATTATAACTTCTTATCATGCTAAATCTGTCAGACTGAGCGGAGTCGAAGTCTTCGGAATCTACAACTTCAGTAACGAAGGACAATGTTCTTGGTATGATTTTGCCGCAGAAATATTCAGAGTGAATAACGTTTCTATAAATTTACAACCTATTCCAACATCAGCTTATCCAACACCAGCTAAAAGACCAGCTTATAGTGTTTTGGATAAAAGCAAAATAAAGCAAGTTTTTGGTATTGAAATTAGTGATTGGAAAGAAAGTTTAAAAAAATAAAAAATGAAAATAGTAGTAACAGGAGGAGCAGGTTTTGTGGGTTCAACACTTTGTTTACAGTTAAAAGAGAAATATCCACAATACGAAATTGTGGCTTTCGACAACTTAAAAAGAAGAGGTTCAGAGTTAAACTTAATCGATTTTCAAAAGAATGACATTGCTTTTGTTCATGGAGATATTAGAAATAATGAAGATTTACAATCTTTAGGTAGTTTTAATGTTTTAATTGAAGCTTCTGCAGAACCATCGGTTACTGCAGGATTAGATTCTGACCCAACTTATGTTATTAATAATAATTTATATGGTTCTATCAATTGTTTTAATGCATGTATAAAAAATAAAGCCAAGTTAATTTTCTTATCTACGAGTCGAGTTTATCCAATTGAAACGATAGAAAACGCAATTTTTAATGAAGAGGAAACAAAATTTTTATTTACAGACAATCAAGACATAAAAGGAATTTCTTCAAAAGGAATTTCAGAAGAATTATCACTTGAAGGCGCGCGTTCTTTTTACGGAACAACCAAATTAAGTTCAGAATTATTTATACATGAATATGCTGCATTTTATGGATTGAAAGCCGCAGTTACCAGATTTGGTGTTATTGCCGGACCAAGACAAATGGGTAAAACAGACCAAGGTGTAGTTACGTTGTGGATGGCAAAACACTATTGGAAACAATCGCTAAAATACATTGGATATGGCGGTAAAGGCAAACAGGTTAGAGATTTGCTCCATGTTGATGATTTAGTAGAATTAATCGATTTTCAAATTCATAATATTGATAAATTTGTTGGTAAAGTATATAATGTTGGTGGCGGATTAGAAAACAGTGCTTCCTTAAAAGAAATGACAGCTATTTGTGAAAAAATTACAGGAAGCAAAATTCAAATTGATGAAATTGCAGAAACCAGAACAGCCGATTTAAGAATTTTTATCACAGATAACACAAAAATAGAAACGGAAATTGGTTGGAAACCAAAAAAATCTGTAGAAACTATTTTTAAAGATATTTATCTTTGGATTCAAGAAAACGAAAAACAGTTAGAATCAATTTTAAAGTAAGATGAAAATAAGTAATAAAAAATTATTAGTAATTGATTCCGTTATATCAATTTCCTTTATTATATATTTCTTTTATATATTCTTTGCAACTACATCAAATATTCCAATTAATGATGATTATCAGGTGTTAAATAATTTTACTGATATAATTAATTCAAATTCTTTTTTAGACAAGATAAAGTTGTTTTATGAACAACATAATGAACATAGAATTTTGTATGATAAAATTTGGTTTTTTCTAGATTACAAATTATCTCAACAAGTAAATTTTAATCATTTATCTTTTATTGGAAATTTATCTTTAGTTGGAATTTTTATCTTTTTCATCAAAAAAAGCCAAAACAAAAAAAAAGACGTATTAATATTAATACCATTATCGGTTTTGATTTTTAATATGACATTTCATGAAAACATTACTTTTGCTATGGCAAGTTTGTCAAACTTTACAGTATTGTTGTTCTCATTATTATCAATCCATTTTATTACAAAAAACGAATTAAACAATAGAGATTTTGCATTATCAATTTTGTTTTTAATATTTTCTGTTTTTACTCTTGGAGCAGGTTTGTTTTTAATTCTGATAATTGCTTCAATACTTTTATATAAGAAAGAAAAAACATATTTATATACGTTTTTATTTATTGCATCAATCTTAATTTTTATTTATTTTATTGATTATCAAAAACCTCCTGATAGCCCAGAAATATTAGAAACTATTAGAAACTATAAATTTAGATCTTTTCTGTTTTCATTTTCATTTTTAGGAAATATTTTCGCCAGATATTTAATTTTCACAAACGACATTAATGAATCTTTAATGCTTTCTACATCTATAGGGTTTATGTTTTTTGCATTATATCTGTACTTAATTAAAACTAAGTATTTTAAAAAGAACTTATTTCTATTTTCTGTAATGTCACTTATTATTTTAACAGCATTTGTTACAGGAATAACAAGATCACAGTTAGGAATAGACATGTCCATTGCATCACGTTATAGAATTAATAGCTGTATCTTTTTAATATGTGTACTTTATTATTGTATAGAGTGTTTTCCAAGAGACAAATTTAATATTGGCTATTTAAATGGAGCTTTATTAATATTAAGTATAGCTTATTTCTTTGGGATTAGTTATCCACAAAAGGAATATTTAGAATTTAGAAAAAAGCAAAATTATTTTGGAGTTTTAAGTTACAATGATGGAAATCATAAAGATTTAAATGGTTTTTATCAAGATTTTTATAAAGACGTTTTGATAAAATCTGCTAACGCCGAAACTTATTTTTTGCCTAATGATCAAGAAATTAACAAACAAGTTAATTATTCAAATAGTGTAAAAAAAGACATTAGCAAGTATGAATATAATTCTATAACTGGGAATATAGATAAAATTATAAACTTTAAAAACTCAGTATACATTGAAGGTTGGGCTTTTATTGATGATTTAAACACTAAAAATCAAGAATTGACATTAGCGGTTGAAGATACTATCACAAAAGAGAAAGTTTTTTTTAAAGGTCAAAAAATTAAAAGATATGATTTAAACCCATATTTTAAAAAGGGTAAATTAGAAGATGGGGGTTGTGTTTTTAGAATTAAAAAAGAAGACTTAGCAACTAACTACACTAAAATGTATTTATTGGTTAATAATAATGGACAAAATAAAATTTTTAATACAGAAAAAAAACTTAGATAAATGAATATTTGTATAATTACCGGATCATCAGGATTAATAGGAAGTGAATCAGTTAGTTTTTTTGCGGAAAAATTTGACAAGGTTATTGGAATAGACAATAATATGAGAGCAAGATTTTTTGGCGAAGATGCTTCTACAGAATGGAATACAAAAAAATTAATTGAAACCGTTCCAAATTTTGAGCATCATCATGCCGATATTCGAAATATAGATGAATTAGAAACGATTTTTTCAAAATATAATTCTGATATAAAATTAGTGGTTCATACTGCCGCACAACCGAGTCATGATTGGGCCGCAAACGAACCAATTACTGATTTTACGGTAAACGCTAATGGAACATTGAATTTGTTAGAGATGACAAGATTGCATTGTGAAAAAGCGGTTTTTATTTTTACATCAACAAATAAAGTATACGGAGATACACCAAATTATTTACCTTTAGTGGAATTAGATAAGCGTTGGGAAATCGATGAAACACATCCTTATTTTAAGGAAGGTATTGATGAAAACATGAGTATCGACCATACTAAACATTCTTTATTTGGAGCGTCAAAAGTAGCTGCTGATGTTTTGGTTCAAGAATATGGTAAATATTTCGGAATGAATACTGGTGTTTTTAGAGGAGGTTGTTTAACAGGACCAAATCATTCTGGAACAAAACTACACGGTTTTCTTTCTTATTTAATGAAATGTGCCATCACAGGAGATAAATATACGGTTTTTGGATATAAAGGGAAACAAGTTAGAGATAACATTCATAGTTGGGATTTAGTAAATATGTTTTGGCATTTTTATCAAAACCCAAAGCAAGGTGAAGTATATAATGCTGGTGGTGGAAGACATTCTAATTGTTCTATGGCCGAAGCAATTGAAATGTGTGAAAGCATTACTGGTAAGCCCATGAATTATGAATATTCTGAAACAAATAGAATTGGAGACCACATTTGGTGGGTTAGTGATGTGTCTAAATTTAAATTACATTACCCAGAATGGAATTGGAAATATAACATTCATGATATTTTAAATCAAATCTATATTGCAACAAGTGAAAAAAAACAATAATATGAAATTTAGAACTCAAATAATTCAAAAGTTAATTCATATTAATGAATCTATATTCTTTTATCCAAAGTTAAAGAAGTTTTACAAAAAAAATTTAACACATAATCAAATAAACATTATTGATGTTGGTGCCAATAAAGGACAATCTATTGATTTTTTCTTAGAAATAAATCAAAATGCAAGCATAAACTCATTTGAACCTAATAAAAAATTATTTGATCTATTAAAAAACAAATACAGATTAAATAAAAATGTAACAATTCATAATTTAGGATTGAGTAACATTAAAGGAGAATTGTTATTTCATGAAAATATTATGGATGAAACATCTACTTTTGAGGAATTGAATCTAGAATCTAAATATTTAGAGAAAAAAGCCAAAATACTAGGTGTTACTAAAGAAAAAATAATTGTAGATAACTATAAAGTTGAAGTAATTCGATTAATTGATTTTTTAATTGAAAATAAAGAAACAAAATTTGATGTTTTAAAAATAGATGTAGAAGGACATGAATTACAATGTTTACAAGGCTTATTTATTGAAAATTCTATACCTGTTTCTATAAGATTTATTCAATTAGAAAGTCATAATGATGATATGTATTTAAATAATGATCAGCATAAAAAAATTGAAGAGCTATTAATGAAAAATGGTTTTGAAAGGGTGGCCGAAATTAAACACGGTTTCGGTGATTTTGCAGAAATAATGTACGAAAACAAAGCATAATGAAATTAAGTATTGTAATGCCAGCTTATAATGAAGAAGAATCTATTTCTGAAACCGTTGAACAAATTGAAGAAGCTTTTTCTAAGGTAAATATTGAGCATGAGATTTTTATAGTTAATGACAACTCTAAAGACGGAACGTTAAAAGTATTAGAAACATTAGCGCAAAAATATCCTGCTGTAAAATATGAAACTAATTTAGGACCAAATGGTTTTGGATATGCCGTTCGATATGGATTGGAACGTTTTTCTGGAGATTGTGTTGCGGTTATGATGGCAGATTTATCTGATTCACCGTATGACTTAATTCGTTATTACACCACAATGGTGGAAGGAAATTATGATTGTGTTTTTGGGAGTAGATTTATCAAAGGTGGAAAAGTAATCGATTATCCATGGGTTAAAAAAATAATCAATCGAATTGCTAATTTTATTATCAGAATGGCGATGCGAATAAAGTATAACGATACTACAAATGCATTTAAATTATATAAAAGAGAAGTGATTGATGGCGTAAAACCAATTTTATCACCACACTTTAATTTAACAATCGAATTACCATTAAAAGCGATTATTAGAGGATACACCTATACTGTTGTGCCAAATTCTTGGACAAATAGAAAGTATGGAGTTTCTAAACTTAAAATAAAAGAAATGGGAAGCCGATACTTTTTTATTTTAGTATATTGCTTTGTTGAAAAATACTTTTCAAGAGGAGATTTTAAAAGAAAATAAAATATTTTAATAAAAAACACGTTCTATATAGATAACATTTTTAAATTTGCAAAAAATAATTCACATGAAAACAAATTTTATAACTATTTTACTTTTAGTAACTACATTATTTAGCTGTAAAAACGAGAGCAATAATGAAAAATCTGAAGTTGAAAACAATCAAACAGAGGTTAGTAAAAATTTTAAAGTTACTCTTAATGTAGTAGTAAAAAAAGACGATAATTTTCAGGTTTATTATACCGAAAAAACTTCAAGTGATTTTAATGAAAAAGAGTCAGTTTGGGTTGAAGTAAAAGGTAGTGAAAACCCACAGGATGTCGTTTTTTATATTCCTGAAAATGTTTTACCATCTATGTTTAGATTAGATTTAGGTGTAAATGACAAACAAGAAGATATTAAACTTAATAGTGTAAATGTTGAATATTTAGGAAAATCATTTAAATCTGATATTCCTCTTTTAGCAAATTACTTTAGAGCTTTAGATTCAACACAAGTTGATGTTA
>MGWJ01000152.1:3766-6497 GCA_001800945.1 Flavobacteria bacterium RIFCSPLOWO2_12_FULL_31_7 | reverse complement strand
CGAAATGTTCTTTATCTGGAAAAATTTCATCTTGCATTGGTAAATACACACCAGCAGAATCAACCAAATAAATAATTGGTAAACGGTTTTCCATGGCAATTTCTTGTGCTCTTAGATTTTTCTTAGCGGTAATTGGAAACCAAGCACCAGCTTTTACAGTTGCATCATTGGCTACCACAATACATTGTTTACCTTTGATGTAACCCATTTTAACCACTACACCTCCAGAAGGGCAACCGCCATGTTCTTCGTACATTCCATCTCCAACAAAACCACCAATTTCAATGGCATTTGCTTTATCATCTAATAAATAATCAATTCTTTCACGAGCAGTCATTTTACCTTCTGCATGTAATTTATCAATACGTTTTTGTCCGCCACCTAATTTCACTTTCGCAAATTTTTGTAGCATATCAGAAACTAATAGTTTGTTATGATCTTCGTTTTTATTAAAATTAATGTCCATTTTTATTGTTATTGTAGGTTGTTTATATGTCTAATTCAAATGTTTGTCTAAATAATTCTATAGTAGGATTTAACTCCTTAAAATGTTTGTATTTTTCTTCGTTAGTATATATTACTTTCGGTTTATAGGTTTCTATAACAGTAATTTTAATCTTGATATCATAGTTACGAAGTTTTGTTTTTAGGTAGCCAATTAATTCAGAATTGGTGTTTTCAAAATCTTCTTTTGAACCTTGGTTTGGAAATTCTAACAAGATATTTGTTCCCATTAATACGGGTTTACTTAATCGCATATAGCTACAAAACAGTTTTTTACCTTTAGCTTCTAAGATTTCGATATAATCGTTCCAGTGTTTTATAGCATCTTCCTGAGTGAATGGATCCGCTAAATGTTCACCAACAGCAACGTTCTCAGTTTTAGCTTGATTAGAAATGTCTGCTTTTTGTTTTAATCCTTTTATAGATAGCGATGATACTCTTTTTAAAGTATCTATTTTTGGAGGTAAATTTTGTTGAACTTGTTCGATTTTAGCCTCAACTTTTTCTTCAATCTTTTGTATTGTTTCTTCAGGAATGATTTTCACTTCAGTTTGTGAAATGATTTCTGGTTGAATTGAAGGTGTTTTTGATTGAATTTCTTTCCCATTTTGAAAGAAATTAGAAGGAATTATAAAGTATTTAGCTTTTTTTTTTCGGCATCATGTGTTAATGAAGCCAATTGCATTAAAGTTAACTCAACAAATAAGCGTTGATTTTGGCTCACTTTATATTTCAAATCACATTCATTAGCAATTGAAATTCCAGCTAATAAAAACTCTTGAGAAGCTTTTTGGGCTTGAATAGCAAATTGTTGCTGAGTTTGTTCACTCACTTCTAATAAAGAAAGTGTGACTGGATTTTTGCAAACCAACAAATCTCTAAAATGTGAAGCTAAACCAGCAATGAAATGATGTCCGTCAAATCCTTTTGCTAGAATATCATTATATGTTAATAGTAATTCTGGGATATTATTCTCCAAAATTAAATCGGTTACTTTAATGTAATAATCGTAATCTAAAACGTTTAAGTTTTCGGCTACAGCCTGACGCGTTAAGTTGTTTCCACAATAGGAAACCACTCGGTCAAAAATAGACAAAGCATCACGCATGGCACCATCTGCCTTTTGAGAAATAATACGTAAAGCTTCTTCTTCAAATTGTACATTTTGATTTTGTGCAATTCCCATCAAATATTCTTTCGTATCATTAATCGTAATTCTTTTAAAATCGAATATTTGACAACGAGACAAAATAGTTGGAAGAATCTTGTGTTTTTCTGTTGTTGCTAAAATGAAAATAGCATGTTTTGGTGGCTCTTCTAAAGTTTTCAAAAACGCATTAAATGCAGAAGTTGAAAGCATGTGCACCTCGTCAATGATATAAACTTTATATTTTCCAGTTTGTGGTGGGATTCGAACTTGGTCGATAATACTTCTAATATCATCTACACCATTATTTGATGCGGCATCTAATTCGAAAACGTTGAAAGAAAAATCTTCATTTGGGTCGTCATAACCTTCTTGATTGATTTTTCGAGCTAAAATTCTAGCACAAGTTGTTTTTCCAACGCCACGTGGACCAGTAAAAAGTAATGCTTGAGCTAAGTGATTATTTTCTATGGCATGTAACAAAGTATTGGTAATAGCCTGTTGCCCAATCACATCTTTAAATGTTTGAGGTCTGTATTTTCGGGCTGATACTATAAATTGTTCCATAGGTAATTCTCGATAGCAAATATATATTTTAAAAGTTAAAAGTAAAAAGTAAAAAGATAAAAGTTATTAATAATTTTAAAAAAACTTTCAACTTCCAACTTCCAACTTCTAACTTTACTTATCTTTGCACTGCAGACCGCCTTATCGTCGTTTCGATTTATCGGAAGGGAGGAAAGTCCGGACACCATAGAGAAGCATAGCGGGTAACACCCGTCGGTAGGTTTTGATTTATTTCGAAATTTGCAAGGACAAGTGCAACAGAAAGTATGTACAGGTAATGCTGTAGTGAAACCAGGTAAACTCTATGCGGTGAAATTTCAAGTATATCAGCATTTAAGGGTTTCTCGTCCGTTGCTGAAGGGTAGAAAGATTGAGCTTATGAGTAATTGTAAGTCTAGATAAATGATAAGGGTCCTGATTTTATCGGGATACAGAATCCGGCTTATAGGTCTGCATTTTTTTCTTCATGTTTTATTAATAATTTGTTAACAATTAATCTACTATTATTTATTA
>MGWJ01000152.1:0-3728 GCA_001800945.1 Flavobacteria bacterium RIFCSPLOWO2_12_FULL_31_7 | reverse complement strand
TAACATTAACTTAACATTGGCTTTTTACTTTTGCACCGTAATTTAAACAAAACTAAAAGATGGCCTTTAAAAACATTTTAAATTTTTTCTCTCCAAAAGACAAAACTTTTTTCCCTTTATTTGAGGAAGCTACAAACAAGTTAACGAAAATGTCTGATGCGTTACATGAAGGTGTAAATGCTTCAAAATCAGACAGAGAAAGCTATTTCAAAAAAATTGATGAATTATTTGATAGTATTGAAAAAATTTCACACAAAATGAATATTGAGTTAAGTAAAAATTTCATTACTCCTTTTGATAGAGAAGATATTCATGCTTTGATGTCTACAATTGAAGACGTGGCGAGTAATTTGCAAGAGGCATCTAATAGAATTAGAATGTATCAAGTTGAAAAAATTACTAAATCAATCAGAAAAATTACTGAAATTAACTTAGAAGCTTGTGGTCACATTGCAAAATCTGTAATGGAATTAAAAGATATGAAGAATTTCAAAAACATTTTTGATTCTGTTAAGAAAATAAACAAATTAGATAGAAAATCGGATTCTGTTTTTGAAAAAGCAGTTGCAGATATTTTTGAAAATGAAACCGATGCTAAAAATGTAATTAAATATAAAGAGGTTTTAGCGTCTTTGGATAAAGCATCAGATAAATGCAAATCTGTTGCAAGAGTATTAGAAGCAGTAGCAGTTAAACATTCTTAATTCAATACTATGTTTACATTATTAATAGTAATTATAGTCATTGCCTTGTTGTTTGATTTGGTAAACGGTTTTCATGACGCAGCCAATTCAATCGCAACAGTAGTTTCTACAAAGGTTTTAACACCTACACAAGCTGTAATTTGGGCTGCATTTTTCAACTTCATTGCCTATTGGGTTTTTGATATGAGTGTGGGAAATACAGTTGCCAAAACAGTAGATAACTCTGCCATTAGTTTATGGGTTATTTTAGCTGGATTAATTGCTGCAACAGTTTGGAATTTATTAACATGGAAATTAGGAATTCCTTCTTCTTCATCTCATACTTTAATTGGTGGATTTGGTGGTGCAGCTATTGCTCATGCGGGTTTTGGTGTGTTAAATTCAGCTGAAATCTTAAAAACTGTTTTATTCATTTTCTTAGCGCCATTTATTGGGGGGTTAATATCCTTTTTTATTGCTTTAGTGACCATTCAAAGGAATTTTATAAAGAAAATAACCATTTCAATTTTAGCTTCAGTTGCTACAGTTTACGTAACCTATAGTTTAAAAGATACTTTAGATATCAAACCAATTATGATTTGGATTATTGGAGTGCTTTTAGGATTATTTATCGTGGTGTATTGCTGGTATCAAATTGTAAATGGCAAAAATCCTTCACATACAAAAGAAGGAAATATGTATAAAAAATTACAATTATTATCTTCTGCAGCCTTTTCACTAGGTCATGGTGGTGCCGATTCTCAAAAGGTAATGGGTATTATATGTGCAGCTTGTATTGTATATGCGAATTCATACAGAGCTGGTGTTGATAATGATATGCCTGAATTCTTTAAAGAAAACAACTTGCTTCATACTACTGAAATTTTACAAGTTAAATACACTAATGATGAAGGAAAAGTTAAAAAGTTTAAACCATCTGTAGGTGTTTTCGGAAAAGATACTGTGTATTTAGATGGTAAAAATATTATCGATTTAACATCAGGTGAAAAAATCTATGAAGACGAGAAGTTAAATCCAAAAGTAGCAGCTACTAATCCTTTTATTAATCACTTAAAAAAGGAAGGTGTTGATATTAATAAATTTAGCGAAGTCATCGATGAAGAAAAGAAATTAGAAAAAAAGGCAAAGGAAAATTCTTCTATTCATTCTTTAGTTAAACTTGAAGTATATTCAGATAAAAAAGACGTTAAAGACGTGGTGACTAATGAAGTAATTTTTAGTGACAAAAAGATAAATCCTGATTATAGATATGCTAAAATTTTCGCTAAATATATCGATAAAGATGGTAAGCTTTTGGAAGGTCATAAATTAGAAACTAAAGTAACTAAAGATACGATGCCAACTTGGATTGCTTTTGGTTGTTATTTAATGATTGGTATGGGAACTTTAATGGGCGGTTGGAAAATCGTAAAAACTATGGGAACAAAAATTACCAAAGTAACCCCATTAGAAGGTGTTTGTTCTGAAACAGCTGGAGCTTTGACATTATTTACAGTTTCGCAAATGGGTGTTCCAGTTTCTACAACACATACCATTACAGGATCAATTATTGGAGTAGGAGCCACAAAACGTTTAAGTGCGGTTCGTTGGGGAGTTACTATTAGCTTATTATGGGCTTGGGTTTTAACTATACCAGTTTCTGCAATTATGGGTGCGATTTTATATTACATCACCACTTTATTCGTATAGCTTAATACAGAATTATAAAATTTTAATCCGTCTCGATAACTTCGGGACGGATTTTTTTTTATATAAAGTTCTATTGTTAAGAAATTGTAAATTAAAAACACATTATCTTAAAGATAACTTAATATAATTTATACTAACACTCTGGTTGTTAACATTAAATTTGCACAAACAAAACAAAACAACAACTAATTCTTAACACACAACAATTAAAACTAATGAAAAAATTAATTTATCTTAATCTATTTGTTTTTTTACTTTCTGGACTTGTTTTTTCTCAAGACAAACCCACAAATGACATCAAATTATCTACATTGCCTTACTTCAGTACAGGTAAAGGAATTGGAATTACTTCTCCAGATAGTTTGTATCAACTGAACCTTAGATTTAGAATGCAAAACAGAGTTACTTACATTGAAAACGATGGAGAAAATGGAGGCTATGACGCTCAAATTAGAAGATTAAGATTACGTTTCGATGGTTATGTAATCAATCCAAAGTTTTTATATGCGATTCAATTGTCATTTGCTCCAGGTGATGTTGGCGAAATAAAAGATGGTGAAAATATTAACATCATTCGTGATGCAGTTTTTATGTATCGCCCAAATAATCACTGGAATATTAGTTTTGGTCAAACAAAATTGCCAGGAAACAGACAACGTGTAAATTCATCAGGTGGTTTGCAATTAACAGATAGATCAATTAATAACGGTAAATTTACAATTGATAGAGATTTTGGTTTTCAAATTCATAACATGAATGAATTTAAAGATAAATTCTCATATAATTTTAAAGGAGCTGTTTCTACAGGTGAAGGAAGAAATTCAACTGAGAAACCAGATGATGGAATTGCTGTTACAGGAAAAATTGAATTATTACCATTAGGTGCTTTTACAAAAGATGGAACGTATTTTGAAGGTGATGTCATACGTGAGAAAAAACCAAAATTAATGTTTTCAGGAGCTTTTCAGCAGAATAATCACGCAAGAAGAACTCAAGGACAGCTAGGAAATGATTTATTCGAAAAAAGAACAATGAAATCTGTGCTTTTAGACGCAATGTTTAAATATAATGGTTGGGCTGCAATGTCAAGTTATATGTCGAGAAGTACTACTAAAAATGCTGTTACTTTTGATCCAGATGATATTACAAATTCAAATTACGCTTTTGTAGGTAATGGTTTTGATTATCAATTGAGTTATAACACGAAATCAAATTACGAATTTATTACAAGATATTCTATTCAAAAAGTTGGAAAAGATATTAGAGAATACGCACCAAATTCTAAACAATTATCTTTTGGATTAACCAGATATATTTGGCAACATACTTTCAAAT
>MGWJ01000151.1:7524-14476 GCA_001800945.1 Flavobacteria bacterium RIFCSPLOWO2_12_FULL_31_7 | reverse complement strand
ATTTGTTTGTATTTCAATACAATATGATGAAAAAAATACTTTTTTTTTATTTAATTTGCCTCCCCATTTTGTCATTTTCCCAGACAAAAGAGATAGTTTTAATCTTTAAAGATAAAGCTACAGGTAATTTAATTGAAAACGTTTTGGTAAATATTCTTCGTACTGATGAAAATTTCCAAAGTAATAAAGAAGGAAGCATTAAATTCAAGCTTTCTAAACCTTCTCGAATTCTGATTTCCCATTTCGAATACAAACAAATCAACCTCAATTCGGCCACTTTAAAAGAACCTCAAATTATCATTAATTTAGAAAGTATTTCTCAAGAAATTGAAGATATTGTAATCACTAACAAGCAATCGTTCAGTATCTTAAAAACACTTATTAATAAATCGATGAAGCAATTAACGGCTCCTATAAATTTAAAAATCTATACAAGAGAATTCTTCAAATACAATAACGAATATACTTCCTATTCAGACGGCTTAGTCAACTTTTGTTTGAAAGAAAAACCAGATAAATTTTCTGCGGATATTTTAGTCGAACAAAATCGAACATACAATTTAGTGAATAACGAAAAGATTGAAAAGAAAACCTTGAGTTACAACATGTACGATATTATTCAGAATTATTACGATTTTAAATATATCACGCAATTAGCAGAATCAAAAGCCAAAAAGAAGTTCGATTTTGAAATCAAAACCGTGAAAGGAAAAGAAGATTTTTATCAAATGGTAATTGCACCAAAACCTGAAATTGAAGAATTTTTACCCACAGTTTCTATCATTTATAATTTTAAGAAAAATGTTATCTTAGAATTAGAATACTATGTAGAACCAAGCCGATTTGAATTTGCAGATGTGTCTAATTTAAAAGTCATTAAAGGGAAAGTTTTTAATTCAACTTTCAGAGCCTTGTACATTTTAGATGGTGAAGATTACTTTTTAGCGAGTACGAAAGAAGAAATCGGAGTAATGGTAAAAGACAAAAAGAACGTTGAAAATAAAATTGAAATTGCTAATTATCTAATGACTACACGTCATAGCAGAAAATTAGTGCCTTACGATAAAGAAGATGTTTTTAAGGAAAAATCGCTTATTAATAAGAAAAACTCAATAATTACGGAGTATTGGGAAGTTAATTCGGGTTTATTATTGACTACTGATGAGAAAAAAATTGTTGATAATTTGCAACTAAATGATGAGTAAAAGCATTTAAAATCACTTCATAATCTGTATTTTTGCTTACATAAATATCCCTTTTTAAAATGCAACAATACATAGATCAATTAAATGAAGCACAACGTGCACCAGTTCTTCAAAAAGATGGAGCAATGATTGTTATTGCAGGCGCAGGTTCAGGAAAAACACGTGTACTTACAGTTCGAATTGCCAATTTGATGTATCAAGGCGTTGATGCTTTTAATATATTATCTTTAACTTTTACCAATAAAGCCGCGCGTGAAATGAAAAAACGTATCGGTGAAATTGTTGGTGCTAGTGAAGCTAAAAATCTTTGGATGGGAACATTTCACTCCGTTTTCGCAAAGATTTTACGTAGTGAAGCGGATAAATTAGGCTATCCTTCTAATTTTACGATTTATGATTCTCAAGATTCTTTACGTTGTTTGGGAAGTATCATCAAAGAAATGCAATTGGATAAAGATGTGTATAAACCGAAGCAAATTTTAGGTCGAATTTCTCAATATAAAAACTCCTTAATTACGGTTCGAGCTTATTTTAATAATCCCGAATTACAAGAAGCGGATGCGATGAGCAAAAAGCCTCGTATGGGTGAAATTTACAATAATTACGTGGAACGTTGTTTTAAATCGGGTGCGATGGATTTTGACGATTTGTTATTGAAAACTAACGAATTATTAAATCGTTTTCCTGATGTTTTAGCGAAATACCAAGATCGTTTCAGATACATTTTGGTAGATGAGTACCAAGACACGAATCACTCGCAATATTTGATTGTAAAAGCACTTTCAGATAGATTTCAAAACATTTGTGTGGTAGGTGATGATGCACAAAGTATTTATGCCTTTCGAGGTGCGAATATCAATAACATTTTAAACTTTCAAAAAGATTATGAAGGTGTGAAGATGTATCGATTAGAACAAAATTATCGTTCTTCTAAAAATATCGTAGAAGCAGCTAATAATGTTATCGATAAGAATAAAACCAAACTTGATAAAATTGTTTGGACGGCTAATGATGATGGTCCAAAAATAAAAGTTCATAGAAGTATTACGGATGGAGAAGAAGGCCGATTTGTAGCCGGAACCATTTTCGAACAAAAAATGCAAAATCAATTACCGAATTCGCATTTTGCTATTTTATATCGTACCAATGCGCAATCTCGTGCGATGGAAGATGCGCTAAGAAAAAGAGATATTCCGTACCGAATTTATGGTGGCTTATCATTTTATCAACGTAAAGAAATTAAAGATGTTTTAGCGTATTTACGATTGGTTATCAATCCGAAAGATGAAGAAGCATTAGTGCGAGTGATTAATTATCCAGCTCGTGGTATTGGTGACACCACTATTGAAAAATTAACTGTTGCGGCTAATCATTACAAACGTTCCATTTTTGAAGTCATGGAACATATTGATAAAATCGATTTGAAATTAAACTCTGGAACCAAAACGAAGTTGCAAGATTTTGTAACGATGATTAAGAGTTTCCAAGTAATTAATGAACAACAAGATGCGTTTACCTTAACGGATCATGTGACAAAGAAAACAGGTTTGGTTCAAGAATTGAAAAAAGACGGAACGCCTGAAGGTATTGCTCGAATCGAAAATATTGAAGAATTATTAAACGGTATCAAAGATTTTACGGAAGGTCAGAAAGAAGTTGACGGTGCTCGTGGTGCCTTAGCAGAGTTTTTGGAAGATGTAGCTTTGGCAACCGATTTAGATAAAGATACGGGTGACGATGATAGAGTGGCACTAATGACGATTCACTTGGCAAAAGGATTAGAATTTCCTCATGTTTTTGTGGTCGGAATGGAAGAAGATTTATTTCCAAGTGCGATGAGTATGAACACACGAAGCGAATTGGAAGAAGAACGCCGTTTGTTTTATGTGGCTTTAACGCGTGCCGAACATCAAGCATACTTGACTTATGCGCAATCGCGTTACCGTTGGGGAAAATTAGTAGATAGTGAACCTTCTCGTTTTATTGAAGAAATCAACGATGAGTATTTAGATTATATGAATCCGATTGATTCAGGATATAGATACAAACCAACGATGGATATTGATATTTTTGGTGATGTAGACAAATCGAAATTACGTTTAGCGAAACCAACTGCTGGTACGCCTCCAGAATATATTACGAAAAATGAACCTATTTCGTCAGTAAATATTAGAAGATTAAAACCTGTAAATAGTAGTTCAAGTCCATCAAAAGCAAACTTGTTTGACAATAATTTAGCAGTTGGAAACATCGTCATGCACGAACGCTTTGGAAAAGGTGAAATTGTAGGACTAGAAGGTGTTGGAGCCGACAAAAAAGCCGAAATTCGTTTTGATGTGGGAGGTTTGAAGAAGTTGTTGTTGCGTTTTGCGAAATTGAATGTGATAGGATAGTTTCATGTTTCAGGTTCTTTTTGTTAACTTAAAACTTGAAACAAAAAAAAAATTTAAAAAAAATAAGATGGCAGAATTTATTAAAATTTACGAAGACAAACCGAGCGAAGCTGCTATTAAAAAAGTGGTTGAGGTATTAAAAAATGGTGGTTTAGTGATTTATCCAACCGATACGGTTTATGGTTTAGGTTGTGATATTACCAATTCTCGTGCGCTAGAAAAATTGGCAAAAATTAAAAATGTAAAGTTAGAAAAAGCTAATTTTTCCTTTGTTTGCAGTGGTTTGAGTAATATTTCCGATTATGTAAAACAAATTGATACTTCAACTTTTAAGATTTTAAAACGGGCTTTACCTGGACCATATACTTTTATTTTACCAGGAAATAACGATTTACCAAAGGACTTCCGTAAGAAAAAAACGGTCGGAATTAGGGTTCCAGATAATAATATTGCCATTCAGATTGTGGAATTGCTAGGTAATCCAATTGTTTCTACATCTATACATGATGATGATGAGGTAATTGAATATTCAACTGATCAGGAATTAATTTTCGAGAAATGGCAAAACCAAGTCGATTTAATTATTGATGGCGGTTATGGAGAAAACGTAGCTTCAACCATCATCGACTTAACCGGTCAAGAACCAATTGTGGTAAGAGAAGGTAAAGGTGATGTGGATGTAATTTAATTTTACTTTGCCAAAGTTCAAAATTTCAACAGAGCCATTAATTTGGCTTAACAAATGATAAATAACGTTCTAAGCAGTCTTTTTCTGTTTGGGCGATAAATAATAAAAAATCTTCTTTATTTTGTGTTACTTGACATTTCTCAAGTGCATTATAATATTTTATTCTCGACTCGGAAGTTCCTTTAATATTGGCAATAACATAACCGTGTTGCAATAATATTAAATTCATTAATAATCTTGAAGTTCTTCCGTTACCATCAATAAACGGATGAATAGTTACTAATCTTTCGTGCATTTCTGCAGCTAAAATTACTGGATGCATTTTTTTATAATTGGTTTTATACCAAATTATTAATTCTTCCATTTCTTGTTTTACTAAAAATGGTTGAGGAGGCATGTGTTCGCTTCCTTTTATCATCACTTGAACAGTTCTGTATTTTCCTGCATCTTCAGGGAAAATTCCTCTTAAAATTAAATTATGAATGTTTAATAATTCTCTTTCATTAATAGAAAATTCTTTATCCATAAGTTCTTTAATATACACAATTGCCTCTTGATGATTTAATGCTTCTAAATGCTCACGCATACTTTTTCCAGAAATGGTTAAACCTTCATTGATAACTAAATCTGTTTCTTTTAAAGTAAGCGTATTTCCTTCAATTTTGTTACTTTCAAATGTATACTCTAATTCTAAAGCTTGCGCAATTCTAAAACTATCAAATTGGCGATATTTTGATAATTCATTTTTTAATACATCTATTTCGGTTAAAATATTTTGAAGTTCAATTGAAAGCGGCGCTCTTTTAAATGAACCATAAAATTCTATTTCTTCAGCAACCATCATTATGGCTTTGTACGTGTATTCATCATTACCAACTTCCGCATAAATACGCTCTTTTATCCATAAAACCAATAAGTTTTCATACTCTAATTCAAGAATATTTGATAACTTAAGTATTTGTTCTTTAGTTGGAATTCTTTTGCCGTTTTCAAACTTACTTATCAATGCTTGATCAATACCTAAAGCAGTAGCAATTTCTTTTGTTTTTAATTGTTTACTAATTCTTGTATTTCTTAAGATGTTTTGAAGTGTTTTCATTTTTAATGACATTAATTTTCAAGACAAATTTAGTCATAAATATTTATTAAAAAAAACAATTTTAAATATTCTCAAAAAAGAAAGCTAAATATTTAAAATTGTTATTGAAATTATAAAACTATTTTGGACTTACAATTTCTACATCGCTAAACGCAATCGCACCACGAACAACACCTTGAATTGTATTTTTCAATGCGTCGATAATATGGATTTTTAATTCGTTTTTAGAGAAAATTAAACTCACTTCTCTTGATGGTTTTGGGTTGGCGAACTGTCTTAGTTTCGCTTTGTTTTTGTCATTTAAATCCAATGTATGTAAGTAGGGAAGAAGTGTAGTTCCTAAACCTTCATCTGATAATTTTATTAACGTTTCGAAGCTTCCACTTTCTAATTGGAAATGGTTTTCACCAATGAAATTATTTGTTTTACATAAATTCAAAACGCTGTTTCTAAAACAATGTCCGTCTTGTAAAAGCAATATTTTTTCTACATCTAAATCGGCAACTTCAATTTCTTTTTTAGTAATATTCTGACTGCTTTCAGGAACATAAGCTACGAAAGGCTCATAATATAATACAATTTCTTTTAATTTTTCTTCATCTAAAGGTGTGGCTGCAATGGCGCAATCTAAGTGACCATTTTTTAGTTTTAAAATAATATCAGCTGTGTTTAATTCTTCAACAATTAAGTTTATTTTCGGATATTTTTTAATGAAAGTATTTAAAAACATTGGTAATAAAGTTGGCATAATCGTTGGGATAATTCCAATTCGGAAATCGCCACCAATGAATCCTTTTTGTTGGTCAACAATATCTTTAATTCTGTTGGCTTCGTTAACGATATTTTTCGCTTGAGTTACAATTTGAGCCCCAACATCCGTTAAACCAATTGGTTTTTTAGTTCTATCGAAAATTTGAATACCTAATTCGTCTTCTAATTTTTGAATTTGCATGCTTAATGTAGGTTGCGTCACGAAACATTTTTCGGCAGCTAAGGTGAAATTTTTATTTTCAGCAACGGCTAAAACATAGTATAATTGGGTAATTGTCATAGTATCAATTTTTGTGATAAAAGTATATATTTCTATCGTGAAAAACTATTGTTTGTGAAAAGTTTATAAAAAAACTCTGAACATTTCAGAGTTTTTTTTATAATTCAATTCGTACTTCGTAAATTTAATATACTTCTGATTCTTTTAGTTTTTCTGTATTCGCAACTAATTGTAATTCATCAATAAACTTGTGAATTTTTCCAGACATTACTCCGTCCATATCAAAAACATCTACACCAATTCTGTGATCTGTTACACGACCTTGAGGATAGTTATAGGTTCTAATTTTTGCAGAACGGTCACCAGAACTTACTTGAGAAGTACGTGTTTTGGCATCTTCTTCTTGTTTTTTAGCTAATTCTTGTTCGTATAAACGAGAACGTAAAACGGTTAATGCTTTATCTTTATTTTTATGTTGTGATTTTTGATCTTGACATTGTGCTACTAATCCAGAAGGAATGTGTGTTAAACGAACCGCAGATTTTGTTGTATTTACAGATTGTCCACCTGGTCCTG
>MGWJ01000151.1:0-7506 GCA_001800945.1 Flavobacteria bacterium RIFCSPLOWO2_12_FULL_31_7 | reverse complement strand
CACGAACCTCATTCATATCAATTTGTACATCAAATTCTTCTGCTTCTGGTAAAACCATAACTGTTGCAGCAGAGGTGTGCACACGACCTTGTGTTTCTGTTTGAGGTACACGTTGTACACGGTGTACACCAGCTTCGTATTTTAAAGCACCATAAACATCCTCACCGGTTACTTCAAAAATTACCTCTTTGAAACCACCAGAAGTTCCGTCACTCATATCAACAACTGAACATTTCCAACCACGACTTTCGCAATATTTCGTATACATTCGGTATAAATCTCCTGCAAAAATTGAAGCTTCATCTCCTCCAGTACCTGCACGAATTTCCACCATCACATTTTTCGCATCTTCTGGATCTTTTGGAATCAACATAAATTTGATCTCTTCTTCCAATTCTGGTAAACGTTCTTTGGCTTCTTCTAATTGCATCTTAGCCATTTCTACCATTTCGGCATCTGAACCATCAGCAATTATTTCTTGCGCTTCTTTAATGTTGGCGTCAAGCGTAATATATTCTTCACGTTTTTGAACTAACGCATTTAAACTTTTGTATTCCTGATTTAATTGTACATAACGTTTTTGATCGGCAATAACATCAGGTTGTATAATCAAATCTGAAATTTCGTCGAAGCGTTGTTTTACATATTGTAATCTGTCTAACATCATATTCTTTAATTTTCGGATGCAAAGGTACAATTTTAGTTTAAAGTTTAAAAATTTACTATTTAAAAGTTTTTCTTTTTGAAAATCAATGAGTTATAAATATTATTTTTATTTATTCTAAATAAACTTGTTTTTTAAAATTTTGCGTTTTACTTTTGCATCGTTATTTTAAATTATTCTAAATAAAAATGAAAAAATATATCTTACTAGTCGCATTAATCACTCAAGTAACTATTTCAAATGCACAAAATCAGGATACTTCAAATGATGTAACCTTAGAAATTGAAAATGATACTGTTAAGAAAAAAGTAAAAACAATTGAAGAAGTTGTTATCATTAAAAAAATTAATAAAGGTGCTGTAAGTGCAGGTAAATCTCCAATTAAAGCTATGGATTTACCACAAGCCACCGCTATTATTGATAGAACTACAATTGATCAACAACAAATTTTAAGAATTTCTGATGCTTTAAAAAACACGAATGGTGTTTATGTTTCTGGAGCTAGTAATGCTTCTGGAAATAACCAAGAAGAGTATGGTTCACGTGGATTTACTTTCAGTGGAGCTAATACTTTTAAAAATGGTGTCAGATTTAATGGTTCTTTAATTCCTGAAACGGCTTCTTTAGAAAGTATTGAAATTTTGAAAGGAAGTTCAGCTTTGTTATACGGAAATGTAGCTCCTGGAGGAATCTTAAATTTAGAGACTAAAAAACCTAAATTTCAACAAGGTGGAGAAATAAGTTTTAGAGCTTCTGAATACGATTTTTACAAACCAACTATTGATATTTATGGAAGTTTAGATAAAAGTCAAACTTCAGCTTATCGCGTTGTTACAAGTTACGAAACGGCTAATAGTTTTAGAGATGTTGTAGGAAGTGAAAGATTTTATATTAATCCTTCTTTCTTATTCAATTTGTCTAAAAAAACAACTTTATTGGTAGAAGCTGATTATTTAAAAGATAGCAGAACTCCAGATTTCGGATTGACAACAATTGATTATAAAGTAGTTGAATTGCCAAGAAATACTTTTTTAAATTTTGATTGGGCTAAGTTTGACAGCAAGCAAGAAAGTATTACTTCTACATTAACTCACGATTTAAATTCAGCATGGCAATTGAAAGGTATATTATCTTACCAAGGTTATACTACCAATTTATTATCGAGTTTACGACCAAATTCAGGAAATACGACGCCAACTTCACCAAATAATAACTTAGTTCAAGCTAATGGAGATTGGGTGCGTGGTGTTCAAAAAGCAGACAATAAACAAGATTATGCTTTTGCAGAAATTGATTTAACAGGACATTTTAATACGGGAAGTATCAAACATACAGTACTTTTAGGAGCTGATGCAGATAGATCCAATACAGGAACATTAAATTATTCGAATATCAATTATTTTGACAAGATTAATATTTACAATCCAAGTGTTGTGATTGGTAAAAATCCAACTTATTCTAATGCAAATATTCCAACCTTAAATAAAAACACGCACGCTGATGCAGAAGTAAGACGTGCTGGATTTTATGCTCAAGATTTTATAGAATTAACTCAAAAATTAAAAGTTTTAGCAGGTTTACGTTATAGTTATTTAGAAAACACTACAAATACTTTAACTTATAACACTGGCAATACTGTAGAAACTAAAACAAACGATAATATTATTTCGTCTAAGTTAGGAATTGTATTTCAACCGACTAAAACCAACTCAATTTTTGCCAGTTATTCTGATTCATTTGTTTTGAATACGGGAACGGATAAAAATTTCAAAGCTTTACCAAGTTCAACCATTGACCAATATGAAGTAGGTGTGAAGAATGAATTTTTTAAAGGTCGTTTGACAGTAAATGTTACAGGTTATATAATTGATTTTGGAAATTTAGCACAAACGGATTTTTCAAACGGCAATACAAATACCAACATTAAAGAATTAGCAGGATCTTACACTAGTAAAGGTGTTGAAATTGATATTACAGGAAATTATAAAAACATCAGAGCTATGGCTGGATATAGTTTTAATGAAACCAAGTACACAAAAAGTAATATATATAATCCAGGAACGCAGTTAAGATTCGCACCAAAAAACACAGCTAATGCTAGTTTATTTTATACATTTGGAACCGCAAAATTAAAAGGATTAGAAGTAGGAGTGCTATCTTCTTATGTTGGAAAAATATTAGGAGGAAGATTAAGGCCAAATAATGCAAGTACTCCAGCAGAATTAGCAAGAAAACCAATTCCAGTTGATGGGTTTTTACAATTTGATGCCTCAGTTGGGTACACTATTAATTCATTTTCAATTAGAGCAAAATTATCTAATTTAGGTAATGTAACAAGTTATTATGTTTATGATGATAATACAGTTACACCAATTGCTCCAAGAATGATTTCAACTTCTGTATCTTATAAATTTTAAAAAGTTATTTCAGATCTAATAGAATATGTTTTAAAGATGTTTCTGTTAGATTTTATTAAAAGAAAATTATATAAATTATGAAATTAAATAGAAGAAATATTCACCGCGATTTAGGATATTTTTATATCGGATTAATTATATCATTTGCTTTTTCTGGTATTTTAATGAACCACAGAGAACACTGGCATCCGGAAAAATATACTACCGAAACAAAAAGCATTACTGTAAAACTTCCTGAAGAAAGTCAAATTACTGAGGAATATGCTGAAAATTTAGGTAAAGAATTAGGTATCGATGATAAAATTCGTCGCCATAATGTTAAAAAAGGGACATTTAAAATTTCTTTTGAAAAGCACGATGTAGAAATCGATATGGAAACAGGAAAAGGAGAAATCGTAGCATTTAATAAAACCCCGATTATTAGTCAAACTATGAAGTTACATAAGAGTACTTCAAACTGGTGGATTTACTATTCAGATATTTTTGGGATTTCGTTAATTACAATTGCAATTACGGGTGCAATTATGATTACACATGGTAAAAATACTTTTGCTAGACGTGGTTGGAAATTAGCTGTTGCTGGTATTGTTATCCCATTACTTGTTTTGATTTTAATTGGATAAGTTTTAAAGTTAGTTATATTAAAAAACGCCGTCTCGATACAATCGGGACGGCGTTTTTTTATAGGAAGTAATAATTTACTTCGTTAATTCTTCTTTTTTTATTTTCAATTTATAAGTATAATGCCAACCTGCATCATTTTTATTGTAAATATCTTGTTCAAAATCAGAAGTTTCTGCAATTGCGTTTCCTTTTGTATCTATTTCAAGAGGAATATTTATTAATTTGTCACTATTTTTATTAAATTTAATAGGACTGATTTCTTTTACAAGATTATTTTCAATTTTTACGGTTACATTTTGTTCATAATTTCCATTTCCAGAAAACCCTCTTTCATCTAAATTTGATTTTTTACTTATAAAAGCTTTATAAGTTCCGTCTTTGACTGTAGTAGTTCTGTTTAAATAGTTAAACGACAATAAAGAAAATGTAGCAACACCAAGTAGCGATAGTAATTTTAAATTTTTCATGATATTTTGGTTTTATTGGTTAGTCAAAAAAATACTACAAAAATGATGCCGCAAAAAAAAAACCTCGAAAAATTACTTACGAGGTTTTTGTTATTAAGTATTTTGACTTCGTAAATCGTAAATCAAAATTATAAAATCTTAATTCTTCACTGGAATATTTTCTAAAATTTCCAATACAAATTTCCAGTATTTTTGTGCTGAAGCGATATTCGCTCTTTCATCTGGACTGTGTGCTCCGTGAATTGTTGGTCCGAAAGAAATCATATCCCAATTTGGATAGTTGGTAGCTAAAATTCCGCATTCTAATCCAGCATGACAAGCTACAACTTTTGGTTCTGAGTTATTTTGTTTCTTATAAATATCCACTAAAATATCTAAGATTTCCGATTTCGCATTGGGTGTCCAACCCGGATATGAACCTCCAAAAGTTACTTCGCAACCCATTAATTCGAAAGCAGAACGTAAAGCATTCGCTAAATCGAATTTCGAAGTTTCTACAGAAGAACGTGTTAAATTATCGACTTGTAATTTTCCGTTTCCAACTGTAACTTTCGCAATATTGTTTGAAGTTTCTACTAAGTTATCGAAATCAGCACTCATTCTGTACACGCCGTTATGAGCTGCATAAATAGAACGAACCATATAAAATTGTGCCATTGGTGGCATTACTTTAGCAGGTGTAGTAGCTGATTTTTCAATGATAATTTCTAAGTTTGGTTCCGTTGTTTTAAATTCTGCTTTAATCTCATTGATAATTTCTTGCATGTCGAAAGTAAAAGCTTCGTCATAAATAGGAGCAATGGCAACCTGAGCTACACTTTCTCTAGGAATCGCATTACGTAAACTTCCTCCATTGATGGTTGAAATTTGTAAACCAAAATCTTCAAAACCATTAAATAATAAACGGTTCATAATTTTGTTGGCATTTCCTAAACCTTTATCAATGTCCATTCCGGAATGGCCTCCATTTAAACCTTTTACAGTAATTGTGTAACCCACAGAATCTGCTGGAGTATCTTCTTCATCGTATTCTGCAACAGCTGTTACATCTACACCACCAGCACATCCAATATCAATTTCATCATCTTCTTCCGTATCTAAATTTAATAAAATTTCACCTTGTAATAAGCCACCTTTTAAACCCATGGCGCCAGTCATTCCTGTTTCTTCATCAATAGTAAATAACGCTTCAATGGCTGGATGAGGAATCGTAGAGCTTTCTAAAATCGCCATAATAGTGGCTACTCCTAAACCGTTATCAGCTCCTAAAGTGTTTCCTTTTGCACGAACCCAACCGTTATCTACATACATTTCAATTCCTTGTGTATCAAAATCGAAATTCGTATCGTTATTTTTTTGGTGCACCATATCTAAATGCGATTGCATTACGATAGTTTTACGATTTTCCATTCCGTCAGTAGCAGGTTTCTTGATAATTACGTTTCCTACTTCGTCTTTTATGGTTTCTAAACCTAATTTCTGACCGAATTCCATCATAAAGGCAATTACACGTTCTTCTTTTTTAGACGGACGAGGTACAGCATTTAAATCGGCAAACTTGTTCCAAAGTTCTTTTGGCTCTAAATTTCTTACTTCTTGACTCATTGAAATATTGTTTGTTGTTATATGTTTCTTTTAACTTTTTCCTTGGCTCTTTTTATAGAATGCCAAAGTTACAAAGTTTAATTTCTTTAGTAAATGAATTTCTAATTATATTTACATTTTAAAATCCATTTTGTGAAGAAAAAATATTTTTTGCCCATTTTCTTATTTGTTCAAATTATTCTGATTAAAGTTTTAGCGCTTTTTCCAGAATTTGTGGAACAATTTTATAGTAACGGATTGTACTTTTATATTTCAAAATTTAGCCGAATTGCTTTAGGTTGGGTTTCTTTTTCAGTAGGTGACTTATGTTATACAATTTTGATTTTCTTTGTTTTAAGATGGATTTATAAAAACAGAATTGGCTTTTTTGCCAATTGGAAAAACAACGGATTAACGATTTTGAGTTTTGTTTCTGTTTTATATTTTCTATTTCATTTTTTATGGGGAATCAATTATTACCGAGTTCCTTTACATGAAAAAATGGGTATAGAAAAAGAATATACTAAAGTGCAATTACAAGCTTTAACAGAGAAATTGATAGCAAAAACGAATCAGTTGCAATTTCAAATTGAAAAAGATTCTACTAAAAAAGTAGTTTTCAGCTATTCGGAACAAAAGATGTATGAAATGGCGCCCAGAGCTTATGCTTCTTTGCCTAAACCTTTGGTGTTTATTAAATATCAAAACGAAAGTATTAAATCGTCTTTATACAGTTTATCGTTAAGTTATATGGGATTTGGTGGTTATTTAAATCCGTTTACCAATGAAGCGCAAGTCAATTATTTAAAACCGAAATATACTTCTCCATTAACTATTTGTCATGAAATGGCGCATCAAACCGGAATTGCTTCGGAAAGTGATTGTAATTTTGTAGGATTTATGGCAGCATCGAGTCATAAAGATCTGTATTTTCAATATTCGGCGTACGCTTTTGCATTAAATTATTGCATATATAATTTAGAGGTAATGGAAGAAGGAAGTGCTAAATCGTATCGAAAACTAATAAATAAAGGTGTTTTAGAAAACTTTAATGAAAATAAAACCTTTTGGAAACACTATCATTCGTGGATTGATACTTTTTTTGAATACTTTTATGATAAGTTTTTAAAATTTAACCAACAAAAAGACGGAATGGAAAGCTACAGTAAATTTGTAGGTTTATTAATTAATTACGATTTAAAACACCAAGTAATTCATGCAAATTAACCCATCTATAAACGGTTGGATTGAAAAATATTTGCATCAGTATGCGAATGATATTGCTCATTATGCAACTGATGATGAATTTTTTGTGGCTTGTCAGAAAAGTGGATTAATTTATGGTTATGTAATCAATTATCATTTAAATTCTGAAATTGATGATGCGAAATGGGATAATGAAGAAAAGATTAAAGTTGGTTTTTTATCTACTTTAATTGCTTTGTATAAATCGAAAAATGGGGGTAATGTAGAAGGTTTTATTGAAACAATAATTCAGTTTTATAATCAAATTTCTAGAGGGAAATTTAGTTTTTTGAAAATGGTTTTACCTGATGCTAGTTCATTTCAAAAATTAGAAAGTATTATCAATGAGCGTTTACAAACGAACGATAATATTGTGACCAAAAATTTCACGCATATGGTTACAAATGCCATGCTTTTTATTGATGTTTTAGCTTTTGAATTTTATCTAAAAAACGACCACATAAATTTAGATTTTTTTAAAGATTTAGAACGTAAGTGTTTGGCT
>MGWJ01000150.1:11129-18644 GCA_001800945.1 Flavobacteria bacterium RIFCSPLOWO2_12_FULL_31_7 | reverse complement strand
TGCTGAACCTAAAAGCAACAAGAAGTAAATTCCACTTGATTTATAGTAGAAAAACAAAGAAAAAATAATCACGTAAACCATACGTAATGTGTCTGCTTTTCTTAACATGATATACCAAAAATAGAACACCAAAAACAAACCTAAAAATAGGCCTGTGTTGAAAAGCAGCGGTTCTTTTTCGTTATAAATGAACCATTTTTCAACTACTTCTGGAGTAACTTTTCCAATATTTTTATAAAACCATTCTTGTAACACGCTTCTTTATTTTTCAGATTTATATAATTCGTAAGATTGAATAAAAGCATCGAAAAACAATTCACCTTGTTTCTCATATCCTGCATTAGAATAATGCACTTTGTCTTTAGCCATTAAACCCATTCTCGAATTGATATTTATATTTTTATTTCCACCAAAAACATCTAGTAAATCCCATACCGCATAATTTTCGGTTGGTGCCATTTCAATTATTTTTTCGGCGTATTTTTCGATGTAAATATTTTTATTTTTTCTATGTAAAACTGAAGGAGGCGAAGTGGTTACCAAAATTGAAGCATCTGGACATTTTTGTTTAATTCCGTCAATCATCGTTTTTAAATTTCCGAAATAGGTAGCCAAATCTTGTTTGTCGAAACTTTCATTGGTTCCTAAAGAAATTACATATAAATCGGCTTCTAAAGCTGGTAATTGCTCGAAAAATAATGGAAATTTATTATAATCGTTACTTTTCGCACCATTCACACCAATTGCACTATAAGTTACCCCTGGTTTTTCATTTTCTAGAATCAAACCATTTAAAGCAAAATCATTTACATTTTCGTTTCCGATAATGGTAATTTTATCAATTGGTGTTGCAGAAGTATAATTGTTAGAAATAGGTGTGTTTTCTAATGCAATCGGTTCGTAAACATATTTTACAGTAGAAACTGTTTTGTAAGTTGTAACCGATTTTCCACCTGGAATTTTTAAAATTTTCCCATCACGAATGTTGTCTGATTTCAATCCGTTAGCGGCTTTCAATTGTTTTAAAGAAATGTTATATTTATCAGCAATTCCACCTAAAACTTCTCCGGGTTTTACTTTATGTGAACTTGTTGCAGGAGTTTTTACAGCTACTTTTTCTTGAGTAGTATAACTTTTTTTAGCAAAAGCGACATTAAAATAATTTTCATTCTTTGGAGAAATGACTTTCAATTTTGTAAAATCGAATTGAGCATCTTTCACCAACATATCGATATGGAAACTTTTTTGTTTTGGTTCAAAAGAAATTCCGCTTAATCCAATTGGTTTTGAACTATCTGCATATAAATTTCTTGTAGCCGAAAATCCGCCAGAACCAGTAAATCGGATTGGAGAACTATTATTTGTTCCAGCTAAACTGTAAGGAAAAGTAAATCCAAAACCCGCGTTTCCGAAAACTTGTTGCATTCTTCTACGAATTTTCGCCGTGTACAAATCCGCTTGAATGTGCGAATCGCCAATATGAACCATTCGAACTTTTCGATCCTGATTTTCTTCTAATTGGTATAATTTTTCAAAAACAGTTGCTAATGCTTTTTCATTAATAATTACATTTCCAAACGCTTCAAAATTTGTGGTATCAATTGGAGTAGTTACACTATCTGTTTCTACTTTTAGTGAATCAGTTTGAGAAAAACCAAGTACAGAAAAAAATAAAATATATAAAAACTTATTCATCTAAAGTATCGTTAATTGCAGGAACAGTATCACTTACAACCGTTTTTGGTTTTGCTTTTTTCTTAGCTAAAGCACGTAATCTTTTATACTCTTGATATCCTGTGTCTATTTGTTTATAAATTAGTTGCGCAATTTCTTTCGCTCCTCTGTGATTAAAATGTGTATAATCTTTATTCGCTCTAGCGGGAACATTTTCAACCCATTTTACCATGGAACCATCGCCACCCATTAAGGTATATAAATTTACCAAACCGGCTTCCGATTTTACAGCATAACGTTTTTGCGCCATTACTAAAGGAGCTACTGCCGAATCGGATTTCATTTGCATGTCGTATTTTGTTGATTTATCAGCCGTTGTAATAATTAAAATCGCAGCACCAGGAAAACATTCTTTAACGTGATTAACCACTGAAGTCATTTTTCTTTCATACCATGAATAATTTAACGATCCATAATTTAAAACATTAGTTCCGAATTGTAGAATGATTAAATCGTATCCTAATTTTTGTTGAAAAGCATTCATTAAATCTACGTTTAACGAACCTAAAGGCAAACCAGAATTTCCACGAGAAGAAAAATTATCTACATGAATTCCTTTTCCGTTATCGAAATTAAATCCATAAAATGGAATCGAATCTGCATTTATAAAATTTACTTTCACGTTTTTAACATCGCCAGCAATTTGAGTTGTATTCAACATTGAAGCGGTATTTAGCTTTTTGTAAACCGTATCTTTTCCAAATATTTGACGCAAACTTCCTTTTCTATTTTTAGAACTTCCGTAAAATAGCGTTGGATTATTTAAAGTAGTTGAAAAACGATTTCTTCCTGCTTTATATTTCACCCAAGTTGGATTAATGGTATCTTTTGCGAAAAATACAGAGCCGTTGACACCAAATGAACGTAATGGACTTTTAGTTTTTAAGTACGATTGTGCTTTCCAATTTGGAGAAAATTCGTGAATAATAGAACCTCTTGAACCTGCAGATTCAGAAGTAATATTCACAAAACCAACCCCTTCTCCACCAAAAACACTTTGAAATTGTGTACGAACATCTTGAACAATCATATCACCATCGGTCATAGAATCACCGAAATAAGCAATACGTGCTTTACCTTTTTTATTAGTTTCTAACTGATATAATTTTTCGAAAAATGGGATCAAATATTGATATCCTTTATATTGTTCGAATTTCTCGCTAGAAAATTTAATTCCCAATGGATTAGAAATAAAAGAAATGGTTTTATTAGTTAGCGTATCTTCTTCTGAAAGATTTGCACCTTCTGCCACCGCTTCTAACATTAAACTATCTACCACTACATTTTTACTATTTGCTGTTGTATCAGGAAATAGTTTTTTGGGTAAAAATGATTTAAATCCAATAAAAGATGCAATTGCAATTACTACAATTAACCACGATTGAAAGAAATAGGTTTTATTTTGGTTCACTTTATTATTTTATAAGGCGCTATTTTTTGCCAGGAAGGCACTATGGCGCAAAGTTTTTATTATAATGTTATATTTCAAACTTCGTAAATCGAAAATCTAGATTTCGTAAATTTAATTTTTACATTCTCTCCGGAACATTAATTCCTAATAATCCGAATGCATTTTTAATTACGTTACTTACTGAATTGGACAATTGTACTCGGAATACTTTTTTATCTAAATTATCTTCACCTAAAATCGATACATTTTGATAGAATGAATTGAATTCTTTTACTAAATCATAAGTATAATTCGCAATTAAAGCTGGACTATGATTTTCCGCTGCATTTTGAATAATTTCAGGAAACAATTGTACTTGTTTAATTAACTCTTTTTCTTTTTCGTGTAATTCAGCAACTGTAGCTTCGTTACTGTAATCAAAAGTTGCTTTTCTTAAAATCGATTGAATACGTGCGTAAGTATATTGAATAAATGGTCCCGTATTTCCATTAAAATCTACAGATTCTTCTGGATTGAACATCATTTGTTTTTTCGGATCTACTTTTAACATGTAATATTTTAAAGCTCCTAAACCGATAGTTTTATACAAACTCGCTTTATCCTCTTCTGAATATTCTTCCAATTTCCCTAAATCTTCAGAAATTTGTTTCGCAGTGGCTGTCATTTCCGACATTAAATCGTCCGCATCCACCACAGTTCCTTCACGAGATTTCATTTTCCCAGAAGGCAATTCTACCATTCCGTATGACAAATGGAATAAATGTTCCGCCCAATCGTAACCTAATTTTTTCAGAATTAAGAACAACACTTTAAAATGGTAATCTTGCTCATTTCCAACTGTATATACCATTCCGCCAATGTCCGAAAAATCTCTAACACGTTGAATAGCCGTTCCGATATCTTGCGTCATGTACACCGAAGTTCCATCTGAACGCAATACAATTTTTTCGTCTAAACCGTCAGCCGTTAAATCAATCCAAACCGAACCGTCTTCTTTTCTGAAGAAAACACCACGACTCAAACCTTCTTCCACCACATCTTTACCTAATAAATACGTTTGACTTTCGTAATAATAACTATCAAAATCAACACCTAAATTATTGTAAGTCAAAGCAAAACCATCATACACCCATTGGTTCATGGTTTTCCAAAGTTCGATAACTTCTGGTTTTCCATTTTCCCAATCTAAAAGCATTTGTTGGGCTTCTAAAATAAGTGGTGCTTGTTTTTTGGCTTCTTCTTCTGTTTTCCCTTGCGCCATTAAAGCCGAAATTTCAGCTTTATACGCTTTATCAAATTCTACATAAAAATTACCAACCAATTTATCACCTTTTAAACCTGTTGAAGCTGGTGTTTGCCCGTTTCCGAATTTTTGCCAAGCCAACATCGATTTACAAATATGAATTCCTCTGTCATTGATAATTTGTGTTTTATATACTTTTTTCCCTGAAGCTTTGATGATTTCCGCCACTGAATAACCCAATAAGTTATTTCTGATGTGACCTAAATGCAAAGGTTTATTTGTATTTGGCGAAGAATATTCCACCATAATTGCTTTTTCACCTTCAGTTGGTGTTATGAAACCAAATTTTGCGTTACCTTTTATGCTATTGAAGTATTTCAGATAATATTCATCCGAAATTACAAGATTTAAAAATCCTGCAACGACGTTAAATTTAGCTACCTCAGCCACATTTTCTACTAAATATTCACCGATTTTTGTACCTATTTCTACAGGATTTCCTTTAATCTGTTTTACCAATGGAAAAACCACCATAGTAATATCACCTTCAAAATCTCTTTTAGTTGACTGAAATTCAACTCGTTCCAAAGAAATCTGAAACAGTTGTTCAACAGCATTTTGAATGGGAGCGGAAAGTATTTCTTGTAAAGACATAATCGTTTTTTTTATAGCGTGCAAAGATAGGATTTTTAACGAATTGAAAAATCGATTTGTAACAAAAATGTACAAATTTTGTCTAACAGTAAAATTGTGAAAATTATTAGGAAACAATTAACACCAAATAAACAATTGTTAAATAGTTTTGCGCCGTTTTTTAAATCATCAATCAGCATTAATAATCAAAAAAAAATCTAATGAAATTAATTAAAGTTTTTAGCATCGTAATGCTATTTGTCGCCTCGAATTTAATGGCGCAAGAATTAAAACCAGGAGTTGTTTCTGGAAAAATCATTGACAAAACAACAAATGAACCAGTTGGATTTTCAACGGTAAGTGTTGTAGACGGCACCAAACCAATTGCTGCCGTATCTACAAAAGAAGATGGAAGTTTTGAAATCAAAAACTTAGAATTGAAAAACCTAACATTAAAAGTAAATTTTATCGGATATCTTGACGCTTCAAGACCAATTAATTTATCTGAAGAAAACAAAGCAATTAATTTTGGCAATATTACTTTAGAAGCCGATTCAAAAATGATTGAAACGGTATCAATTGTAAAAGAGCGTTCAACTATTGAACAAAAAGCAGATAGAAAAGTGGTAACAATCGGGAAAGATTTAATTGCTTCTGGAACAACAGCTTCTGAAATTTTCAACAACATTCCAACCGTAAGTATTGACCCACAAACCAAAGAATTAAGTTTACGTGGAAACAGTAATGTTCGAGTTTTAATTGATGGAAAACCTACCAATATTGATGCTGGACAATTGTTACAACAAATTCCATCTGCATCCATCAAGCAAGTGGAATTGATAACGAATCCTTCTGCCAAATATAATCCAGAAGGAAACAGTGGAATTATCAATATCATTTTGAATAAAAACAGTCAAACAGGTTTCAACGGAAGTATTACATCAGGTTTAACTGTTGGTGTTACTCCAAAAACGAATCAATCTCTAAACTTAAATTATAAAGTTGGAAAAGTAAATTTCTACACAAATTATGGTTTCAATCATGGAAAAAATAGAAATTTTGGATTTGTAAACAGTGAACGTGTAGGTTATGAAAATGATCAAGATTTTAGATTTTCAAATGTAAACACCTCACATTTAGTAAAATTAGGAGCTGATTATTACATCAATGACAACAATACTTTATCTTTTTTTACCAATTTAAATTTCTTTGATGGGAAAGGAAAATCTAGAACCGTTTCTGATTATTTAACGTTACCAGATGCGATTCAGGAAAACTGGAACAACAGTGGAAACACGACTAAAACTTATGATTTAGCCTTCAAACACAATTTTAAGAAAAAAGGTGAAACCGTTGATTTTCAAATCAATCATTCTTTAACAGATAATGAAGATTTGTCTAATTTCATAAACAATGGAAACTACAGTTTGAATGATATTAATGGAAAATCTTCTTATTCGCAATTTAACATTGATTATGTTAATCCTCTTTCAGAAAAAGCAAAAATTGAAATTGGTTACGAAAGTAGAATTCAAGCAGGACAAAATAAATTTTACGACATTCAACCAACTGAAAACACCACAAATAGTTTTGACTATAACAGAAACATTCACGCAGTTTATACTAATTATAGTAAAACTTTTGGAAAATTTAGTGCGCAAGTAGGTGCAAGAGCGGAATTATATAATTTATATGCGCATCCGGTTAAAGAATCTACTGACCCTGCCGAAAACTCAAATGTTGTCATTAAAGATGAAATTTTCACAGTGTATCCTTCAACGTATTTATCTTATAAAATGGACGACAACAACACATTCAATGTAAATTATACCAGACGTGTAGACCGACCAAGCAATGGCCAAATTAATCCAATTAGAGAATGGAGAACTGTAAACATGGAATCTAGAGGAAATCCAGCTTTAGAACCTCAATTTACAAATTCATTTGAATTAAATTATACCAGAACTACAAAAATTGGATCAATTACTTCTGCTGTTTTTTACCGATTAATCAATGCAGAAATTACAAGAGTGATTTATACTGATCCAAATGATACGAATTTTAATATTATGTCTTTTGATAATTTTAAAGACAACAATCAAATTGGAGCGGAAGTTAATGCGAATTTAAAATTAACAAAATGGTGGTCTACCAACACAAGTGCTGATGTGTATTTTAAAACCGTAAGAGGAACTGTTTCGAACTTAGACACTGGAGTAATGGAAAACGGAGAAGTAGATGTAGCCACATTCAACGCAAGAATGAACAACACTTTCACAGCTTCTAAAAACCTAAAAATCAATTTATTCGGAATGTACAGAGGAAGAGATTTAGGACTTCAATTTGAAAGAAAACCAATGTATAAAATGGATTTAGGAGCTAATTATTCTATCTTAAAAGGTAAAGGAACACTTTCTGCTCGTTTAAATGATGTTTTCAATACGATGCATTTCGGATTTGAAGGAAGCATTCCATACAAAAGTGTAGGTGAATT
>MGWJ01000150.1:0-11119 GCA_001800945.1 Flavobacteria bacterium RIFCSPLOWO2_12_FULL_31_7 | reverse complement strand
AGTAGAACATTTTACTTAGGATTAAACTATAACTTTGGTGGTGGAAAAAACAAAGAACTACAAAGAAAACAAAGAGATAAACAAGAAACACAAGGCGGTGGCGGAATGTTTTAAAAACAGGAAGCTTGAAGTTAGAAGCAAAAAAGCGTTCAGAAATTCTGAACGCTTTTTTTATTTGTAACACCAATTTACACACTTGCATTTATAAAGATTTTACCTACATTTGCCTAACTCATTTTAAATTCAATGGAAACCAACAACTCACCAGAAATTACTCCTGTAAAAAACCCAACTAATAAGAAAAAGAAAATTATTATTATTTCTTCCGTTTGTTTGGTCTTACTATTTTCACTTTCATTTATTTGGCTAAAATTCAGTAAAAAAGAACCGTTTTGTTTAAAAGACGAAACACAAGTTTATGATTATTACAAAAAATCAGTTGTATTAGTTAAAAACACGTATACTTATGAAATTTCAATTAATGGTGGAGAACCCTTTATTATCAATCCCGAATTATTATTAAATGACAGTAAGAACAATCCTTATGAAGATTTTAAAAACGAAGTAACAGGAACTGGTTTTTTTGTATCAGAAGAAGGACATATTGTAACCAATCATCATGTAGTAGAACCATGGTATTTTAAAGAAGCGGATTCAAAAAGTGAGGAAGATGCAGAGGATGAAGAATATTATGATCACGAAATTGAAAATATTAAAGAATTAGTTGCCGAAAACATTCCCCTTTCTACAGATCCAAAAAAATACAGACATGTTTTAGAACAAAGTTTAGCTAATAGACATAACTCTAGTGCAGTTGAATATTTGGAACCGTCAGAAGTAACAGATAGTGCATCTGCATATATTGAAGAAGTAAGACCAGCAGAGGATGATTCTGAAATATATGTAGATACTGCATCTACAAGTAATTACGAATCTTTTATTACAGATAATGATGAAGAAACTGAATCTGCTAATTATAATTATGAAGAAGATAAAAAAGCTGAAGCAGAAAATACAGAATCAATTTCAACAGAACATATAAAAATTACCTACAAACTAATTGATACTCGTATTGCTTTACATGGCTCTAATTCGAAATGGTTAAAATGTAAAGCTTTAGAAATGGCGGAAGGAACCGATATCGATTTAGCTATTTTACAATTAGAATCTGAAGAATTACCAGAAGGTGTAACAAATATTGTTGATTTAGAAAATGCAATTACTGATGATACAGCTCTAAAACCAGGTTCAGAAGCTATTTTAGTGGGTTATCCGCTTGGAATGGAACTCGCCAAATCAAAAACTGGAGATTTAAAAGTGCAAATTTACGATGGAAAAATTAGTAAAGAATCCGATGGTATAAAAATACAATACAGTACAACTTCCACACATGGAGCAAGTGGTTCACCCATATTTAATAGCTGCGGACAATTAATCGCGGTAAATTATTCGGGCTACAATTTCACACAAGGGTATAATTTTGGGATAATTGCCAAACACATCAATTCATTAATGGATTAAAACAAAAAAGCGTTCAGAAAATCTGAACGCTTTTTTTATACTGAGTTTTTTAAATTCTAATTCAATTTCACAGAAACTTACCAACGAATAATTACACTTCCCCAAGTAAAACCTGAACCAAAAGCTGCTAAAACAACTAAATCGCCGCTTTTAATTTTACCTTTTTCCCAAGCTTCCGTTAAAGCAATTGGAATTGATGCTGCCGTTGTGTTTCCGTAATGCATAATATTGTTATATACTTGCTCGTCAGACAATTTAAATTTCTGTTGGATAAACTGAGAAATTCTTAAATTCGCTTGATGTGGCACTAACATATTGATGTCTGAAACTTGTAAATTATTAGCTTGTAAACCTTCGTTAATTACTTCGCTGAAACGCACTACAGCATTTTTAAATACAAATTGACCGTTCATGTATGGATAGTAACTTTCATCATTTGGATCGTTATCAGCAATAATATCAGTTACCCAACGTTTTCCCATTCCTGGTGCCACCAAAGATAATTCTTCTGCATGTTGACCTTCTGCATGTAAATGAGTAGATAAAATTCCTTTGCTTAAATCTTCTTCTCTTGACAAAACCGCCGCTCCTGCTCCATCTCCAAAAATTACAGATACACCACGACCTCTATCTGTCATATCCAAACCTGTAGAATGCACTTCGGAACCAATTACTAAAATATTTTTATACATTCCAGTTTTAATATATTGATCTGCAATTGAAATCGCATATACAAAACCTGAACATTGATTTCTAACATCTAAAGCTCCAACTGTTCTTAAACCTAAATCACGTTGCACTAAAACACCTGGTCCTGGAAAATAATAATCTGGTGAAAGTGTAGCGAAGATTACAAAATCGATATCTTCTTTAGCCACATTCGCGCGTTGAATGGCAATTTCAGCTGCTTTAACACCCATTGAAGTTGTGGTATCTTCTCCTCTAACTACGTGACGACGTTCTTTTATTCCGGTTCTTTCCTGAATCCATTCGTCATTGGTGTCCATTATTTTTGATAAATCATCGTTGGTAACAACGTTTTCAGGCACATAATAACCTAAGCCTGATATTTTTGAATGATACATAAAATTCTGTTTGTTTTAGCTTGCAAATTTACCATTTTTTATCATTTCCATAAAATTGTACTAAAATAATATTCAAATAATAAAAAAAAGCCCAATCTAAATTGAGCTTAATTACATTTTTATTAAAATTATTCCTCTACAGTTTCAGCGTCAGGAGCATTTTTCATAACTGATTCAATTCCGTTATCTCTGGCTGCCACAGACTCATATAATTCACTTGTTCCAATTACTTGCCCGTTTGTAGCTTTTAAATTGAAATAAGGTTTGTCATTCTTAGATTCTAATTTTTCAAAACGCGATGCTTCTTGTGAATTTTTCTTAACAGATTCTATACCATTTAAACAAGCTGCTTTTGTGGTATATACTTCACTCGTTAAAATTACTTGGCCATTTCCTGCCTTTAAGTCAAATTTAATTCCAGTTGGCGTTTCTCTAACTACAAATTTTCCCATTCTATAAAATATTAAAAGTTAATAAATATAAAGTTATACTTTTTTTTCAAACTACACGCTTTTAACATTATTTTCTCGTTTCAATTTGTAACAAATTACATATAATTAGCACTAATTTCTAGTAAAACATTTGAAAACCATTTATTATGAAAATAAAAATCTTTGCTTTAGCCGTTTTAACATTTACTTTTTACACCGGTTTTGCTCAAGAAAACGTTACGTATCAAAAGCCTTCAAAAGAAATTTTGGAATTGGCAGATTACCAGCGAGCACCTTCTGTAAATATGGATTCTAAAAAAGAATACATGTTATTAAGTTATAGAAATACGTACAAAACACTTGACGATTTAAATCAGGAAGAAATGCGTTTAGGTGGTTTACGAATCAATCCGATTACAAACATTTCGAGCACCGTTACTTATATTAATGATTTAAAATTAAGAAAAGTAAAAGACAAAAATGAAATTCAAGTTAAAGGTTTACCAGAAAATGCTAGAATTACGAATGTAAGTTGGTCGCCGAATGAAAAGAAAATTGCCTTTACCCATACCACAAATTCTGGTGTTGAATTATGGATTATTGATGTAGTTTCTGCTACGGCTACTAAAATCACTTCTGATAATTTAAATGCGAATTTAGGAAGCCCGTTCAATTGGATGAATGATAACGAAACTTTATTGGTGAAAGTGCTTCCAAAAAGCAGAACACCTTTAATTGATGAAAAAAAGAATCTACCAAAAGGCCCAACCGTTTCTATAGCAGATGGCTCAAAATCACAAAATAGAACTTACCAAGATTTATTAAAAAACAAAACGGATGAGGCGAATTTCGAATCGTTAGTGACTTCTGAATTATATAAAGTTTCATTATCTGGAAAATCAGAATTATTTAAAACGGCTGATATTTATGCCGGCGAAAGTTTTTCTCCTGACGGAAAATATTTAATGTTAACCACCATTCAAAAACCATTTTCATACATTGTCCCATTAAGTAGATTTCCCCAAAAAACTGTAGTTTACGATGTTACTGGAAAAGAAATTAAACTGGTAAACGAAGTGCCTTTAACTGAAATTATGCCAAAAGGTTTTTCATCTGTAAGAAAAGGAAAAAGAAGCATGAGCTGGAGAACAGACAAACCAGCAACTTTATCATATGTGGAAGCCTTAGACGAAGGAGATCAAGCTAAAGAAGTTCCTTTTAGAGATGAAATTTTTGTTTGGGAAGCACCTTTTACTAACTCAGCAACTTCTTTCTTTAAAACAAAGCAACGTTTCGGCGGAATCATGTGGGGAAATGACAATTATGCTATTGTTTACGACAGTTGGTACGATACCAGAAACGCAAAAACGTATTTAGTAAATCCATCTAATTTATCTGCTGAAGCAAAAATTATTTCAGATAGAAATTCACAAGATATTTACTCCGATCCGGGAGATTTCGAAACTAAACGTAATGAATTCAATAAATATGTTTTAGCTATTGAAAATGATAAGGCCTATTTAATTGGAAACGGGTTTACCAAAAATGGTCAATTTCCATTTATTGATGAATTCAATTTAAAAACGCAACAAACAAAACGTTTATACACTTCAACTTACACGGATAAAAAAGAAGATTTATTATCTATAGAAGATTTTAAAAAAGGGGATGTATTAGTAATGATTCAATCGAAAAATGAATACCCAAACTATTACATGAGAAACATCAAATCGAAAAACAGTTTGGCACAAATTACAAATTTTGCGAATCCATTTGCTAGTATAAAAAATGTATACAAAGAAGTGATCAAATATAAAAGAAAAGACGGTGTAGAACTTTCTGGAACTTTATATTTACCTGCAAATTATGACAGAACGGCAAAAAAAGAAAAATTACCATTATTAATTTGGGCGTATCCAGCAGAATTTAAAGATAAAAACTCAGCCGGTCAAAACGATAAAAATCCAAATGAATTTACCTTTCCAAACTATGGATCATTCGTATATTGGGTAACCAAAGGTTATGCCATTTTAGACGATGCTTCATTCCCTATTATTGGTGAAGGAACTACAGAACCAAATGACACTTTTATTCCACAATTAGTTTCTAATGCAGAAGCAGCAATTGATGCGGTAGATAAATTAGGTTTTATCAATAGGAAAAAAGTAGCCGTTGGCGGACACAGTTATGGTGCGTTTATGACCGCAAACTTACTAACACATTCTAATTTATTTGCTTGTGGAATTGCTCGAAGCGGTGCTTACAACAGAACATTAACCCCATTTGGTTTCCAAAGTGAGCAACGTAATTTTTGGGATGTTCCTGAAGTTTATGCAGGCATGTCGCCATTTAATACGGCTGATAAAATGAAAACACCTTTATTATTAGTTCATGGTGATGCAGATAATAATCCTGGAACTTTCACATTACAATCAGAACGTTATTTCCAAGCTTTAAAAGGATTAGGCGCACCTGTTAGATTGGTTTTATTACCTAAGGAAAGTCATGGCTATGCTGCGAAAGATAATATTTTACACTTATTATGGGAACAAGATCAGTTCTTAGAAAAATATTTAAAAAACTAAATTAATTTAAAACTCGACTTGTAAAAATTTACAAGTCGAGTTTTTTTAAGTAGACAATCGAAGCTTTCGGCATATCGTTTTCATTTTCAAAAAAAACAGTTTGATTTCTAAACTTCCCTTCAATTAAAAAATGCTTTCCTTTGAAATAAGATTTAACAACCTCAACTTGTATTTTAGAATTTTCTACAACTTGCAACTGATGTGGATAAACTAATTGTAGTTGACCATCAATTTCAATTTCATTAACTTCTCCAAATAAAGCTGCTGTATATTTATGTTTTGGGGAAAAATATAACTCTTTAGGTGATGCTTTTTCTAAAATAGTTTTATCTTTTATAACAATTACCTCATCGGAAAAAGATAAAACATCGTTTATATCATGACTGGCAACAAGGGTTGTAATTTGTTTTTCTTTTAAATAAGTAAATATTTTTCGCCTTAAATCGTTTTTTCTAAAATTATCAATGTGCGAAAAAGGTTCGTCTAAAAGTAATACTTCTGGTTCTTGAGCTAAAACTCGAGCTAGAGCTACACGTTGCATTTGTCCGCCGCTTAAAAATTTAGCTTTAACATGTTTAAATTCGGTCATTTCAACCAATTCTAATAATTCATCAATACGATTTTGCTTTTCTTTCGGATAAAAATTGGATAAAAATTTCCCCACATTTTCTCCTACAGTTATAAAAGGCATTAAATCAAAATCTTGTGCCAAATATTTCATAAATGGCATTCCAGGTACTAAATGAAATTTCGGACCTAAAATTTGAATATCGTTCCAAAAAAACGTGCCATTATCGCAATCTAAAAGTCCATAAATAATTTTTAATAGCGAACTTTTTCCGCATCCACTTTCACCAATTAATGATAATTGAGTTCCTTTTTCTATTTCGAACCCAATGTTTTCAAGGACTGACACGTTTAAGTAAGAAAAATTATTTAAGTTTATTTTAAGCATTGTTTGTATTATTTTTTTTTTATCTTGCAGCACCCAAAATTATTAAAAAAAATAGATTATGCTTAAGAAAATATTTACCCTACTACTAGTTTCTTGTTCATTTGCAGCTAGTGCACAATTCGGAATCGAAGCAAACTACGGCTCAAATGGTTCTTACGACCCAAGTTACAATGGTTTTACGCACTTTGGTGCAGGAATAAGTTATGATTTTGACGAAACATTTGGAACCAAATTAGATTTCGGAATGGATGAGTTTTCCATTCAGAATGATTTAAGAGGAATGAAAACTGGAGTTTCTAATTTAAGAGTTACTGCTCAAGGTGTGGTTAACTTAACCAACTTAGCTGACTCAAGAGCTTTTTACAACAAATTTAATATTTTAGCACACGGTGGTGCTGGTATTTCTATTCTGAATTCTGATATTCCTGAATATAAAAATACCGATCATTTACTAAATCTTGTCATTGGAATTACTCCAAGATATGAAGTAGGTGAAAATTTTTATTTGACTGCTGATTTTTCTGCAATTGCAAATGTATCTCAACATTATTTCTTTAATGGCGAATTATCTTATGATGGTGCTGCGAATTCATTTACTGGATTAATGTATAATGCTACTATTGGTATTGCATATAAATTTGGTGGAAGATAATACTTCCATTCATAATAAATAAAAAAAGAGGAACATGGTTCCTCTTTTTTTATGCTCAACAGTTTACAATTTAATTTCCAGATTCTTTTTTAGCATCTTCAATCATTTTGTCGTTTGCTAAAATGGCGAACTCTACTCTTCTGTTATTTGCTCGACCTGCATCGGTATCGTTAGTATCAATAGGATCAGATTCACCCATGCCCATAATTGAAAAACGCGAGTTCACTAAGCCTTTACCTGCTAAATAACTCTTCACGGCACCAGCACGTTGATCAGATAAATTTAAGTTATATTCATCCGCACCTTTACTGTCTGTATATCCGTAAATTTTGATATTTGTATCTGGATAGTTTTTAAACACAGGAACCAATTTATCTAAATTCGCTTTTGCAGTTGAAGTTAAAGTGGCTTTATTAAATTCAAAACGGACTGCATTTTCTCCTAAAACTAATCGAATTCCTTCTCCTACTCTTTCAACTTGTGCACCTGGTAATTGTTCTTGGATTTCACGAGCTTGTTTATCCATTTTTCTTCCAATTAATCCACCTGCAACACCTCCAACGGCACCACCAATAACGGCTCCTAAAGCACCATTACCACCTTTCCCTAAATTATTTCCAAGTACTGCACCTAATACAGCACCACCAGCAGCACCAATAACAGCACCTCTTTGTGTTTTGTTTGAATTTTGTACTGCTTTACAACTTGTAAAAACAGAAGAACTTATGATTAGTACACTTAGTCCAATTGCGATTCTATTTTTCATACTACGATTATTTATTTATTTTATCAAATTGATATACAATTTCAGCACTATTATTACCAACTGAAGCTCTGTCAATTAATTGAAAAGAGTTTTCAGATTGATTGGCTACTCTCAAAACATATCCGCCAGCTGTATGCTTAGCTTTTATTCCTTCTGTTAAAAATTTCATTACAAAATTTCCATCTTTGTTAATAAACCAAGTGATTCGACTACCATAAGTAACACAATTCGCTTTGTTTAAAACCATCTCACCCGTGTTGTTGTTAGACACAAAACTCCATTGACTTCCTTCAAAACACTTTGCATCCGCAATGTTAAAAGAAGTAATCTTAAACACATCCGAGCCTACATAACTTACCGAAGAAATTTGCCAATCTCCCTTTATTAACCTTTCCGACTTGTTATCCAGTTTGGTATTGGTTACCGTTTGTTTCGGTTTGCAAGCCAATGCAAAAATTGACATTACAATAATGAATACTGTTTTTTTCATATTTAGTTAATTTAAATTTTAACAAATTTAAAACTAATTTCCTCAATATGGCTTATATAATTACAAAATAAACTTACAAAATTAATTGTGTCAATTTGTCACTTTTTAAAATTTGGTACTTATTTTGACAAACCATAAATATAATTTTAAAACTTAAATACTATGACATCAGGAAAAATTAATGTTTCGGTTGAAAACATATTTCCCTTAATCAAGAAGTTTTTATATAGTGATCATGAAATTTTCTTGAGAGAATTAATTTCAAACGGAACCGATGCTACTTTAAAGCTAAAACATCTAACAAGTATTGGAGAAGCCAAAACAGAATATGGCAATCCTATCATTGAAATTAAGATTGATAAAGAAGGAAAAAAACTTCATATTATTGATCAAGGAATTGGTATGACTTCGGACGAAGTAGAAAAATACATCAATCAATTGGCCTTTTCTGGAGCGGAAGAATTTTTAAATAAATATGAAGAAACAGCCAAAGATTCAGGAATTATCGGTCATTTTGGTTTAGGATTTTACTCTGCATTTATGGTAGCTTCTAAAGTAGAAATTTTCACCAAATCTTTCAAAGATGAACCTGCGGCACATTGGACTTGCGACGGTAGTCCAGAATTTACTTTAGAACCTCATACCAAAACAGACAGAGGAACTGAAATCGTTTTACATATTGCCGAAGATTCATTAGAATTTTTAGAAGAATTCAAAATCCGTGAATTACTTACAAAATACAACAAGTTCATGCCTGTGCCAATTAAATTTGGTACGAAAAAAGAAGCGCTTCCAAAACCAGAAGATGCAGGTGACGATTACCAACAAGAATATATTGAGGTAGATAATTTTATCAATAATACAAATCCAGCTTGGACTAAGCAACCAACAGAATTAAAAGACGAAGATTATAAAAGTTTTTATAGAGAATTATATCCTTCACAATTTGAAGAACCTTTATTCAATATTCACTTAAATGTAGATTATCCGTTCAACTTAACTGGAATTTTATATTTCCCGAAATTAGGTTCAGATTTACAAATTCAGAAAGACAAAATTCAATTGTACCAAAATCAGGTTTTTGTCACTGATAACGTAGAAGGAATTGTTCCTGAATTTTTATTGATGTTAAAAGGTGTGGTAGATTCTCCAGATATTCCACTAAACGTTTCTCGTTCTGGCCTACAAGCGGATAGTAATGTAAAGAAAATTTCAAATTATATCACTCGAAAAGTGGCTGATAAATTAAAAGCGTTATTCAATGAAAACCGTGAAGATTTCGAAGCAAAATGGAACGATATTAAAATTGTCTTAGAATACGGAATGCTTTCTGAACCAAAATTCTATGAAAAAGCGGGAGATTTCGTTTTATATCCAACAACAGAAAACAAACATTATACCTTAGCCGAATTAAAAGAAGCTACAAAAGATTTACAAACAGATAAAGACGGAAAACTGGTTATTTTATACGCTTCTAACAAAGAGGCGCAACACAGTTATATAGATATTGCTATAGCAAAAGGTTACCAAGTTTTATTGTTATATTCGCCAATTGTTTCGCACTTAATTCAGAAATTAGAAGCAGATAATGAAAACCTAACTTTTGCTCGTGTAGATGCTGATCATATTGATAAATTAATCAATAAAGAAGAAACGCAAATTTCTAAATTATCAGATAGCGAAAAAGAAACTTTAAAAACGTCTTTAGAAGCGGTAATTCCGAAAGCCTATTCAGTACAATTAGAATCTTTAGACAGCGATGCAACGCCATTTATCATCACGCAACCAGAATTTATGCGTCGTATGAAAGAAATGAGTCAAAGTGGTGGCGGAGGAATGTTCGGAATGGGAAATATGCCAGAAATGTATAATTTAGTCGTAAATGCCAATTCAGAATTAGCCAATTCAATTTTACATGCTAAAGACGACGCGCAAAAGGAATTAGTAAAAAATGCATTAGACTTAGCAAAATTATCACAAGGATTATTAAAAGGTGAAGAATTAACGGCTTTTGTAAAAAGAAGTTTTGAAACCTTGAAATAATAATCATTTTAGAAATGTTGTACTGAGATTTCTGGAAAGTACAATAATAATGAAGTAATCCTGTAAGAGATTTAAATTCTTACAGGATTTTTTATTACCTTTAACTTCAATTTAAATCAACTTTTTATGAAAAGCATTTTTATATACCTAGGAGTTATAATGGTAGCCTTTAATAGCTGTAAACCCTCAACAAAAACAATTGGTAACGAATTAAAAATCAATTTAGAACCAAAAAGCAACAGTACGGTTTCTGGATTTGCAACTTTCAAAGAAAAAAATGGTAAAGTAAAATTTGAAGCCTATATTTCTGGATTAACTCCAGGAGTACACGCGATTCACATACATGAAAAATCGGATTGTTCTTCTGTTGATGCTGCTTCTGCAGGCGGACATTGGAATCCGACTTTCAAAAAACATGGAAAATGGGGCGAAGGTGAATGTCATAAAGGTGACATTGGAAACTTTACAGCAGATCAAAATGGAAAAGGTTACATTCTTTTAGAAACAGATGAATGGTGTATCGGTTGCGGCGACCCAACTAAAGATATTTTAGGTAAAGGATTAATTGTACATCAAAATGCAGATGATTTT
>MGWJ01000149.1 GCA_001800945.1 Flavobacteria bacterium RIFCSPLOWO2_12_FULL_31_7 | reverse complement strand
TCTGCAGAACAAGAAACTCCCATTCCAACCGGACAAGAAGCGGCATGACGAGGCAAACGAATTACTCGAACATCGTGCGTTAAATATTTTCCACCAAATTGCGCTCCAATCTGACTTTCTTGACAAATTTGTTGTACTCTTTTTTCCCATTCCAAATCGCGGAAAGCTTGACCCGACATGTTTCCAGAAGTTGGTAAATTGTCGTAATAACCCGCTGATGCTTTTTTCACAGTCGCTAAATTCGCTTCCGCAGAAGTTCCACCTATTACTAAAGCTAAGTGATAAGGCGGACAAGCCGCAGTTCCTAAATCCATAATGCGCTCACTAACAAATTCTTCTAAAGATTTGTCGTTTAATAGCGATTTTGTTTTTTGATATAAGAACGTTTTGTTGGCCGAACCTCCACCTTTTGTTAAAAATAAGAACTCATAAGACGCTCCTTTTTTCGCATAAATATCAATTTGCGCTGGAAGATTTGAACCTGAATTTTTTTCTTCAAACATCGAAATTGGTACAATTTGCGAATATCTAAGGTTTTTATTTTGATACGTATTATAAATTCCTTTCGATAACCATTCTCCGTCATCTACTCCTGTATAAACGTTTTCACCTTTTTTTGCAACTACAATTGCTGTTCCTGTATCTTGGCATGATGGTAATTCTCCACCAACGGCTACTGCAGCATTTTGTAATAAATTATAAGCTACAAAACGGTCGTTGTCTGTCGCTTCTGGGTCTTCAATAATATTTCGTAATTTCTGTAAATGTGCCGAACGTAACATGAAAGACACGTCGTCCATCGCTTCTTGCGCTAATAATTCTAATCCTTTTGGATCAACGACTAAAATTTCTCTGTCGCCTAATTGTTCTACTTTTACAAAATCTGAAGTTAATTTTTTGTAGGTTGTATCGTCTTTTAAAATTGGATACGGTTCTTGATATATAAAGTCCATTTGTATGTGTTTTGAAATGTAAAGTTATGAAATATTTTAGAAAACTCTTGATGGGTTAAATGTGTTTTACTTCACAAAAAACCAACTTGCCACGGCAATAGCAGTAATCACACAGATTAAGTCAACTAAAAGCATAATTCCTAAGGTATATCTGGTGTTTTTTACATTAATACTTCCAAAATAAACAGCAATAACATAAAAAGTAGTTTCGGCGCTACATTGGAAAATAGAACTCAATCTTCCGGTTAAAGAATCTACTCCAAAAGTACTCATCGCGTCTAGCATAAATCCACGTGAACCGCTCGAACTAAAAGGTCGTAACATGGCCACTGGTAACGAATCTGTAATTTGTTTACTTACACCGATATTTGAAAAAGCAAAAGAAATTCCGTCGCTCATTAGTTCAAATAAGCCACTATTTCTGAAAAACGAAATCGCCACTAACATTCCCATTACATAAGGAAAAATGGTAACTCCAGTCGTTAATCCGTTTTTGGCTCCTGACACGAAAGCGTCAAAAATGGTGGTTTTTTGTTCCACAAATTTACTTTCTTTCGTGAAAGCATAAATCAATGTGATTCCAATAATCGCAATTAACATCAATCCAGATAAGTTTGAAGTAAAGAAGTTTTTTTCTACTAAATTTAAACGATTAATGTAAAATAATAAACCAGCAATTGCTGATATTACCGTCATTAATCCGACAATTAAAGTCGCACTTAGGAAATTTATTTTTTGTCTGATTCCTACAATCAACATGGCCGCAATCGTTCCAATGAATGAAGTGATGATACATGGCAACATCACATCTGCTGGATTTGCCGCATTTGCCGCAGCACGATAGCCAATAATTGAAGTTGGAATTAACGTTAAACCCGCAGCATGTAAACACATAAACATAATTTGTGCATCACTAGCTTTGTCTTTATCGGGATTTAATTCTTGTAAACTTTGCATAGCTTTTAACCCGAAAGGTGTAGCAGCAGAATCTAATCCTAGGAAATTCGCAGCAAAATTTAAGGTCATGTACGAAACGGATTCGTGGTTTTTAGGTACAGAAGGAAATATTTTAGAGAAAAACGGACTTAGTTTTTTAGCCAATTTTTCAGAAGCGCCAGAAATTATAAGCAATTCCATTAATCCACAAAAGAAGGCTAAATACGCCATTAATGGCAAAATAATATCGAACAAACTGGTTTTACAAGTTGGTAATAAACCATCTGATTTTTGTTTGCCGCTGTAAATTTTTACGGTTTGATTTTTGTAAACATATGTGGTATCCGCGTTTAAAGTATCTCGGTTTATAACAAAAGTTTTATCTTCAGATTTGTTGATACTATCTTTTATAAAAACCGGAATTTCTTTTAAAAATTTTTCTGAAATTAAAACCGGATCGTCTTTTTTTCCATTTAAAACGAAATCAACAGAATAGGTATTTCCTGCAAATAAACTTACTATTATGAAAAGAATAGAAGAAATAAAAATTACTAACCAGAAACGACTTAATACCATAATTGTTTTTTTTGTAAATGTAAGATTTTATAAGATAAAAAAAAACCGTTCCAAATTAATTGGAACGGCTGAGTATATTTAGTTTTTTAATTAGAAACGATACGTAACAGTGAAGTTTGAAGTTCTTCCAAAACCAAAGAAAACTTGGTTTCTAGCGTCAATACCATCATAAGTTCCTCGGTTTAAATAATCTTGGTAACTTGTATATGGTTTTGTTCCTGTAGAAGGATTTAATCCAGCACCATTTCCAGTATTTCCATTAAATTCTGCTTCTGTTGCCACAAACTGATTGGTTCTTGATTCTGCAATGTAAATCGTATTTAAAACATTGTTCATGTTGAATCGGAAGTTCAATGAATTTTCTTTGTTTTTCCCAACTAACATTTTGTATGAAAATCCTAAATCTAATAATCCAAATGAAGGTAATTCTAACGAACCTAAATCATTAGCCGCTTGATTTTTAAAGTTTACAGGATCAATGGCAGCGTATAATCTGTCTACATATCTGTAGTTGGCATCTAATTTAACTCTTGTTAATACTTCGTAAGTAAATCCTAAAGCAGCTGTTGTTTGTGCGGCATCACCCACTTTTAAACCATCAATGTATAAGGTTTCTTTGTACGCTTCATTAGTTGTTGGGTTTGTAATTACAACATTATTATCATCTTGGTAACTTGCTGTAACATTGCTTCCATATCTCCAATCTCCATAAGAAAACATCCCATTAATATCTAATTTTTTAAATGGTTTGAAAACGAAATCTAATTCCGCACCCATATGGATTTGCTCTACACCTTCAAGAAAAGCAGAACCAGGAATAGTTGGTGTAGCATTGTTTAAATCGTGATTAATGTTTGAAGTTAATCTGATAAATCTATCCTTCCAAGAAGTTCTGTATACATTTACGTTTGCCGAGAAAATAGATGATTTGAAACCATAACCCGCTTCTAATCCCATAATTTTTTCGTTAGTTAAATTTTCATTTACAACAGATGCATTATTGATATAAATGGCATTGAAAAAAGGTTGTTTCGAATAGTAACCCGCATTTACATATACGTTGTTTTTACTATCAATATTATAGTTGGCTCCTCCTTTTACGTTTCCGCCTAAAATATTTTTGTATGAAGTAGAAGATAACGGATCAGAAGATAAATATTTATAATAATCTACTCTTTTGAAACCTTGTTGTGATCCAGCAGCTTGAATAAATACGGTTAATTTTTCTGTTGAATATTCTAATTGTGTAAAAGCACCAAACCATTTTACTAAACCATCATTATTATAATTAATGGCTTTTTGATAATCCGTATTCCAGAAAGGATTTCCATTTGGTAAAGCTGCATATTCAAATGTGGAAACTGTATTTGGATTGTTCACATCTCCAGCTAAATTATTAAAACTTGATGCACCTAATAAATCATTTAAAACTTGATAATGAATTCCTCTGTAAGCTCTAGCATCTACTCCAAAATCCAGAGTAATTTTATCCGTTAATTTGGTGTTTAAATTTACTATTCCACCATACCAGTTATGTGAGTTAATAGATGAAATTTTTGAAATTCCATTTGACCCGTTATTTGCCGTAGCATTTGTATTTTGATATTCCCCAGCTGTTAATGTTCTTGGCGCTGGTGCAAATGTTCCGTTTGAAGCAGCTTGTCCTGAGTTCCAATCTTGAATGAAATCAACGTTAATGGTTCCGTCTGGTTTTCTTAAATTATCTGCGAAAAATCGATTTCCTCTAATCGCACCAGTTCCGTTTGAACCACCACCACGACCCCAAGAGCCATAAATTACAGTAGACAATTTCATTCGGTCATTCATTTTGTAATCCCAGTTGAATGAAGCTACGGGTTTGGGGTAAAAGTTTGTTCTAAAACTGTATTGTTCCCCGTTTAAATAACCCCAATCTGAATTGTATCTGATATTTGGCGTCATTTCTGTAGGCACGCCATATTTAATATATTGTGCAATTGTTGGTGCAGTTGAACGTTGGTTATGCCATTGCGGAGCTCCTGTAAAAGTAAATTGAAAATCGTGTTTGTTGTTAAGTTCATAACCTAAACCAAAGAAATAATTTCCACCTTCAAATTTTGTTCCGTCTACATAACCATCTCCTGTAGTTTTTGACATTAAAAAAGAGGCAGACAAACCATTCTTTAATTTCCCTGTATTGTAAGCGAATAAATTTTTAAAATAATCGTCATTTCCTAATGAAGAAGAAAATACACCGCCTTCTTTTTGGTTCGAAGTTTTTGTAATTACGTTAATAGTTCCTCCAACAGAAGAAATCGCTAATTTAGAAGAACCTAAACCTCTTTGAACTTGCAAAGCGCTTGTTACGTCTGATAAACCAGCCCAGTTACTCCAAAATACCGCACTATTTTCCATGTCGTTTACGGGTACACCGTTGATAAGCACCGCAATGTTTCTTTGGTCAAAACCACGCACGTTAATTCTAGAATCTCCAAATCCACCACCAGATTTCGTAGCATATACCGATGGCGTGTTGTTTAGCATTTCAGGAAATTCTTGATTTCCTAATTTTTCCTGAATTACTGATGCTTTAATGGTAGAAACTGCAACAGGTGTTTTTCTATTTTTAGCGACATCAATTGTAGTTGATTTTACCACAATTTCTTCAATCTCAGATGTGCTTGTAGTTAAGGAAATATTTCCTAAATCTTGAGTTTCGAAAAATGTAATTTCTTTAGATTCAAATCCTAAATAAGAAATTACAAGTATACCATTATTTTCTTTTGAAGTAATTTTAAAACTTCCATCCGTTGAAGTTTTTACCGAATTTGAATTTCCTTTAACAGTTACTAATGCATTTGTTATTGGATTGTTTAAGTCGTCAGTAACTTTTCCGGTAAGAGTGGACTGAGCAAAAATCATTGATGAAGACATCAAGAAGATGGTTAAAAACCAAAAAATGTACTTTTTCATTTTCTTTGTTTATAAAATTTTTGACAAAATTAGAAAACAAAGAAACGGTTCAGGTTAAGATAATATTAACAAAAAATTACCATAAATTAACTTTATGAACCCATGAATTTTTGAATTAGAGTGGTAGTGGAACTGTCGTGTTGTTTAACTACGCCACTTTCTATTTCCGTTAAAATAGAATTGGCTAGTTGTTTTCCAAGTTCAACGCCCCATTGGTCATAACTGTAAATGTTCCAAATAATTCCTTGCACGAAAATTTTGTGTTCGTACATGGCCACTAAAGCCCCTAAACTTTCTGGAGTTAATTTTTCAATTAAAATGGTATTGGTAGGTTTGTTTCCTTCGAAAACTTTAAACGGAATTAAATGCGCCACTTCAGCTTCTGATTTTCCTTGTGCGATAAATTCTGAAGTTACTTGTTCTTTAGTTTTACCCATTAATAGCGCTTCAGTTTGTGCGAAAAAGTTCGACATTAATTTATTGTGATGGTCTTTTTCTCCGTGAAGCGGTTGAATGAATCCAATAAAATCGGTTGGAATTAATTTCGTTCCTTGGTGAATCAATTGGAAAAACGCGTGTTGCGAATTGGTTCCTGGTTCACCCCAAACAATGGTTCCGGTTTGATAATTTACAGGAAATCCATTTCTACCTATAGATTTTCCATTACTTTCCATAATTCCTTGTTGTAAATAAGGAGCCAATTTTTGTAAATATTGTGTGTACGGAATTAACGCTTCCGTTTCTGCACCAAAGAAATTATTATGCCAAATGCTCAATAAAGCTAAAACTACAGGAATATTTTTTTCAAAAGGTGTGGTTTTAAAATGAGAATCCATCTTATTTGCACCTTTTAATAAGTGATTGAAATTATCGTAACCAACGGCTAAACTTATGGTTAAACCAACCGCGCTCCATAATGAAAAACGTCCACCAACCCAGTCCCACATAGGGAAAATGTTTTCAGACGCAATTCCGAAATTAGTTACGTTTTGTAAATTTGTTGAAACCGCTACGAAATGTTTAGCAATGTCTTTTTCGGTTGCTGATTGCAAAAACCATTTTTTAACCGTTTCCGAGTTAGTTAACGTTTCTTGAGTAGTAAATGTTTTAGAAACAATCACAAACAACGTAGTTTCTGGATTTATTTTTTTTAGAATTTCTTGTACATGATCGCCATCTACATTAGAAATAAAGTGGGTATTTAAATTATTTTTATAGTACTGAAGTGCTTCTACAATCATAGCCGGACCTAAATCCGAACCACCAATTCCAATATTTACTACATCAGTAAATGGTTTTCCTGTATAGCCTTTCGCTTGTCCAGAGACAATAGAATTTGTAAAGTCTTTTATTTTATTTTTGGTTGCGAAAATTTCTGGAATTACGTTTTTCCCTTCAAATAAAACGACATCATTTTCATTCGCGCGTAAAGCCGTGTGAAGTACAGCTCTGTCTTCCGTTTCATTGATTTTTTCTCCAGAAAAATATTTAGAAATAGCCTCTTGTAAACCTACTTCATTTGCTAATTCAATTAGTAAATTTACGGTTTCCTTCGTCCAATTGTTTTTCGAAAAATCCACATAAAAATCTTTCCATTCGATATTGAAATTCTCGGCTCTTTTAGAATCAGTATTAAATAACTCTTGAATTGATTGTAATTCAATTTCTGAGAAATGCGTTCTTAATTTTTGCCAAGCATTCGTTTCTGTTGGATTGCTATTTTGAAGTTTCATATTCGATTTTTTATTCTTTAAACGTTTTTGCAGTTACGTCTTCTAATTCTTTTTTTAGCGGTGCAATATGAGCTAAATATTTTTCTTTCTGTTTTTTGGTCATGGGTTCTGAACTTGGTAATTTCAAGCGTAATGGATCAACTTGAACGCCATTTTTCCAAAAACGATAACATACGTGTGGACCAGTTGCTAAACCAGTACTTCCTACTTTTCCAATCACTTGTCCTTGTGTAACAGATTGCCCTCTTCGGACCAAAATTTTCGACATGTGAAGGTATTGTGTGGCATACATTCTGTTGTGTTTTACTTTTACGAAATTTCCGTTTCCTGAAGTATAACCAGTAGCTTCTACCACTCCAGAAGCTGTTGTTTTAATTGGCGTGCCATGCGGAGCAGCATAATCTGTACCATTGTGGGCTTTCCAAGTAAATTGAACGGGATGAAATCTTCTAGCAGTAAATTTTGACGTTAATTTAAAGAAAGAAAGTGGTGCTTTTAAAAACATACTTTTTGCTCCGGATGCTTTTTCATCAAAATATTCTGGTCTTTTTTGTTTTTCGTTAATTTTATAAGGGAAAGCGTAGATTTTTTTTCCTTTGTATTCGAAATATGAAGCTTCCACTTCATCAACTCCTAAATATTCACCATTTTCGAAATATTTTTCTTTGATGGTTACAGCAAATTTGTCACCTTTTTTTAATTTAAAAAAGTCAATGGAGTATTTGTAAATTTGAGCCAATTCATTAGCTAAAGAAGCACTTACGCCATTTCTTGAAAGTGTTTCAGACAAAGAACCGTCTAATGCTGCGGCGATAGTTCTTCTTTTAATTATGGTAGGACGTTTTTTTATTTCAACCTTAATCGAATCTCTTAAATCAACAACTAAATAACTGGTTTTGTCCTGCACATAAACTAAAGCTTTTATGTTTTTCTTATTTTTTTTATCTGATAAAGTAATGAATGGTTTACCAGCACGAATATTTTTGATGTCGAAGGAATCTTTAATTTTCTCGGTAACATCAAAGGTTTTTAAACTGTCAGGTAAAGTATACGCTTCTAAAATGGTACTAAAAGTATCACCAGATTGCAAGGTGTCTTCCACTACAGAAAAATCATTAAAAGTGAACCCATATTTTTTAATGATAGGTTCTTTTTTAACTGTTTTTGCTGCAATTTTTTTGGCATTTCCTGTATCTTGACAAGAGAATGTTAGTAGTAATAATGCGTATAGTAAATATTTCAAACTGTAATTTTTTGTATTATTCTCCCCAATTTTTTAATTCTTCTTCACTCCAAAGTTCTGGGAAGAAAATTCTTCTTTGGTATTTTGGCAACATATATTTTTTCCAATCACTTCCACCAGTTGCCTCATGATTTCCAGGAACGCTTTCTATATATTTTTTAGCTGCGTTAAAATGACCCATTACCCAAGTAATATTTACTGTTTTGTCGTAATGACGCATGGCTGCAATTAATTCTGGATTTTTTTGATCGTTTTCTGGTAATTGTTTGAATTTTTTCCAAAGATTTTTATCGTTATAATCTTCCATGAAGCATAAAAATTCTCTTTTGTATTTGCGCTCAAATTCTGTTAACAAATATTATTTTTCACCAGTATGGTAATCTTTTCC